>CAZKJJ010000299.1:0-3561 GCA_964553055.1 uncultured Acidimicrobiia bacterium | reverse complement strand
ATGGAGCCAGGCGCCCACGGCGAGGTGCTGTCGATCGCATACGCAGGGGAGGGCCAGCACCAGGATGCAGGCGCCAAGATGGTCCACGCCGCCCCTCACACCACATCGACGATCGTCTCCAAGTCCATCGCCAGGGCAGGCGGGAGGGCCGGGTACCGCGGCCTGGTGCGAGTCGAGCCAGGCGCCGAGGACGCCCGCTCCTTCGTCAGGTGTGACGCGTTGATCCTCGATGACGAGTCGCGATCAGACACCTACCCCTACATGGAGATCGAGGAGTCCGATGCTCGAATCGGCCACGAGGCCACGGTGTCCAAGGTGGGGGAGGATCAGCTGTTCTATCTGATGAGTCGCGGACTCTCCGAGGAGGAGGCCACGTCGATGATCGTGGCGGGATTCATCGAGCCGATCGTCCGTGAGCTGCCTATGGAGTACGCCGTAGAGCTCAACCGCCTCATCGAGCTGAACATGGCGGAGGCCGGAGCGGTCGGGTAGGTCCCTGGTCGGTTCAGGCGAACGTACCGACGATCCAGGCCGTGATCCCACCACCCAGGAAGGCGAACACCAGCGAGTAGTCCTCGACCCCGATGATCGAGTTGACTTCGAGCGCCCGAATCACGACGGCCAACGCCGTCCCTCCGATCATCCCGATGAGCACAGAGCCGGGAAGCCTCGCCTGATAGCCGGAGACGAAACCGCCGACCAGGCCACCCAACCCTGCGGAGACGATCGCGGCGAGAACACCGGTGGTGAGGGTGAAGTCCGGCATACCGTGCGATGCTAGAGCAGAGCCTCCAAATCGTAGGCGCAAGACGGGTGTCGCAGCTTGGAGAGAGCCCTGCCCTCGATCTGCCTGATCCGCTCCCTCGTGAGGTTGAAGATCTTGCCGACATCCGACAGCGTGCGCGGCTCGCTGCCGTCGAGACCGAACCGTAGGACGAGGACTTCCCTCTCCTCGGACTCGAGCACGTCGAGCGCCCCCATCAGATGGCGTCTGCTCAACGCATCTGCTGCGTGTCCGAAGGGGTCTGGCGTCCGTTCGTCCTCTATGAAGTCCTTCAGCTCCGCGTCGCCGTCGTCTCCTACCGGCCTATCGAGGGACACGGTGTCCATCGGGGCTCCGAGGGCAGCCAGCACTCTCCCGACGTCGAGACCCGAGACTTCCGCTATCTCCTCGTTGGTGGGCGGCCTTCTGAACTCCTCAGTGAGCGCCTGCTCTGCATCGAGGACCGTTCTGACGACGTCGACCATGTGGACGGGCAGCCGGATCGTACGGGCCTGGTTGCCGAGGCCCCGTGTGATCGCCTGCCTGATCCACCATGTGGCATAGGTCGAGAACTTGAAGCCCTTGCGCCAATCGAACTTCTCGACGGCCCTGATCAGGCCCAGGTTCCCTTCTTGGATCAGGTCGAGGAGGTCCAGGCCGCGGCCCGCGTACCGCTTGCTGATCGAGATCACCAAACGGAGGTTGGAGCGAATGAAGCTCATCTTGGCCTCTTCGCCCTCGTGGACGAGCCGATGCAACTTGGCTCGCTCGGTGGGCGGCAGGTCCCTGTCCGACTCGAGCACGTGCTGCGCTTTCCGCCCGCGCTCCATCGACCTAGCTAGCCGAACCTCGTCCTCCGCGGTCAGCAGCGTGTGCCCCGAGACCTCCTCGAGGTACATCCCCACTGTGTCGGAGACGGGCGTCGCCTGTCTACCGTGCGTCACCACCCTGTGAGTGCCCCTCTGTCGGCTGGCAGACGGCCTGACCGTAACACGGCCTCGGGGCCCTGACAACGGGTTCTCAGGAGGAAAACCCCACGTAGGGGCTAATCTCTCGGCTCGATGGGCACCGCGCCGATGCGTCGCCGTCTCGTCAAAGGCCCAGCACTCGAATCGTGGCTCGTGGTGGCCCTCTCGATCGTGCTGACCTCCTGCGTGGGGGGCTCAGTGGCAGGGGTAGGGGAGACGCCGACCCCTGAGCAGCGAGTTCCTGCGTCGGGCAGGCAGCTCGTCGTGGCCGTCGTCGACCAGACGGGGTCGCCTCTGCCAGGCGCGACGGTCACGTTCACAGACGAGGCAGGATCTCAGGCGGTCGTCTCGGATGCGGACGGCCAAGCGGCGTTCAGCTGGAGCCAGGGTCCCGTCAGCATCACGGCTGAGGCGCCGGGCCTGGTTCCAAGAGAAGCTGTCGTGGTCGAGCGGCCCGAGGAGATCTTCTCGTTGGCGCTCCATCCGGTGGTCCTCAGAGGCAAGGTCGTGGATCCCGCCGGGTATCCGTTGAGCGGAGCCTTCGTGAGCTCGGCTACATCAGAAGCAACCTCGGGACCTGACGGAAGCTTCGAGCTGGCAAGAGCAACGCCAGGAGACGTCGTGGTCAGGCGTGCCGCCAGAGCAACGGTCCGTGAGCGATGGGACGGGGAGAGCGCTCCTATCGAGCTGGTCATGCCTCCGCTCGTCGTGCGGGCGATCCACGTCGACGCGGCTGCGGCTGCCAACCCCAGTGCCTGGAGTGACCTTCTCCAGCTCGCAGACTCGACGGTGGTCGACGGGTTCGTGGTCGACATCAAGGACGACACAGGGCGGGTGTTCTACGACAGCAGCAACGACATCGCAGGCCAGGTGGGCGCGGTGATGGAGTGGTTTCGTCTGGTGGACATCACCTCTGACCTGGAGGATCACGGGCTGTACGGCATCGCCAGGCTGGTGGCGTTCGTTGATCCGCTCGCCCCTCGCGCACGTCCGAGCATGGCCGTCTGGGATCAGAGGCGCGACGCCCCTTACGTCGGCAACTCGCTCTGGTACCTCGACCCGACAGACACGGAAGCTCGGTCATACGTGATCGACCTCGCTCTGGAGGTGTGCAGGGCCGGTTTCGACGAGATTCAGTTCGATCACGTCGCCTTTCCCTTGACGTCGGACGGCTCGCTCGTCTTCGATGAGGCCGAGTCCGAGTCTGATCGATCATCGGCGATCCGATCGTTCATGGCGGAGGCTGCCACGAGGCTGGCGCGTGAGGGCTGCGCCACCGCGGTGGACGTCCTGGGCTCGACCATGACGGTCGAGGCGCCAGGGGCCGCAGGCCAGGACTTCCCTGCCCTCTCACAGGTCGCGGACGTCCTCGCCCCGACGGTGTATCCAAGTCATTACTCAGAAGGATGGTTTGGCCTCGAGGACCCCTCGTCGAGGCCAGGCCGGGTCGTGGCACGCGCGTTGGACGACGGCGTCGAGCGGCTGGCAGGGCCTGCCGTGATCAGGCCGTGGCTGCAGGATTTCGCATACGGAGCTCAAGAGGTGAAGGCACAGATCGCTGCGGCAGAGCAACGTGGCCTGGGATGGATGCTCTGGAACGGACAGAGCATGTACACGATCTCCGCGATCGAGACGGCTTCGGAGGAGGAGCCGGAGGCCTGATAGCGTCTGTTCCGTGTCGATCGTATCCCGCACGCACGAGTCGTACGAGATCAGCACCGACCCTGATCGATTCGACGAAGAGGCCTTCCACGAGTACGTGAGCTCACACTCGTACTGGGCCAGGGGAAGGCTCAGGGAGACGACCGCGGCGGCAGTCGCCAACGCCGG
>CAZKJJ010000298.1:2655-3576 GCA_964553055.1 uncultured Acidimicrobiia bacterium | reverse complement strand
GCTACCACGAAGGCGGCTCCGATGCCCGAAAGAGCCGCAGGTAGAACGATCCTCACCGAGGTCTCGAGCCTGGTGGCCCCGAGCGCATAGGAGGCCTCCCTGAGAGAGACGGGAACGGCATGAAGCGCGTCCTCGCTCATCGAGCTGACCAGAGGTACGATGAGGATCCCGACGACGATACCGGCAGAGGCGTCGTTGAAGATCTCGACGAAACCGGTTCCGAGGATGGAACGCAGGAGAGGGGTCATGAACGTCAGCGCGAAGTACCCGTAGACGACGGTAGGGATACCGGCCAGGATCTCGAGGATCGGCTTGAGAGTGCCGCGAACTCGGTCACTGGCATACTCGCTCAGATAGAGAGCGGTGGCGAGTCCGATCGGAAGCGCCACCAACATGGCGATGATGCTGACGGTCAGCGTGGCGAGAACGAGAGGCCAGATCCCGAACTGGCCGATGGCCGGCTGCCAATGTGTTCCTGAGAAGAACGCGCCAAGGGAGACTTGATCGTCCGTGAAGAACAGGAGGGCCTGGCTGGCCAACACGTACACGATGCCGACGGTGGTGGCAATCGACAGCGCCCCACAGGCGAAGAGAGAAGCCCGGATGAGGGTCTCTCCTGGCCGCGGCCTTCTACGGAGGGCGCGTGTCCGATCTACCGCTACGGCTTCGGTCGTCATTGGCGCTCCAGGTGGAGACTATGCACTTCGCGGTTGGGTGGGTACCGGCGGAGAACCGGCACCCACCCCCCAAGCACTGGCTGCCTGCGGAGGATGTCAGGGAGCCAGGTCCATGGCTTAGAGCCATGCGATCTTGGCGGCGTCGAGTACGTCGGCGGGGGCTGGGAAGTAGACGACTGTTCCCTCTCCGAGCACGTCGTTGACGTTCGTGAGGTAGTAGTTGATGAAGTCGGCCACCTGCGAC
>CAZKJJ010000298.1:0-2645 GCA_964553055.1 uncultured Acidimicrobiia bacterium | reverse complement strand
GAGGCCGTGCTGTAGATGAACAGCGGACGGGCCAACGGGTAAGTGGCCGCGTCGCCGTTCGCTGCCGTTGCCTCGATCCCCTCGATGTCGAGGATCTTCAACCTGTCGGTGTTCTCTTCGTAGTAGGCGTATCCGAAGAACCCGATCGCGCAGGACGTCGAGGCGTCGCTCGGGTCGCAGCCGTCCTCGGCGATCCCCTGCACCAGCACGTTGTCGTCTTCGGAGAGCTGCGTCCTCGAAGCAGCCAGGATGGGCTCCTCGTCCTCTTCGAATATCTCCTCCACGAAGTAGTCGAAGGTCCCCGAATCGGTGCCTGGAATGAAACGGGTGATCTGATTGTCCGGCCAGTCGGAACGGATATCCGACCATGTCTCAGCAGTAGAGAAGGCCAATGCCAGCTCTTCGTAGGTCATGTCGTTGGCGAACGTGTTCGCCGTCGATACCGTCACCGCCAGGGCATCGGTAGCGACTCGGAACTCGATCGGTTCCCTGCCGATCGACTGGCAGCTTTCGACCTCGGTGTCCCTGATCGGACGGCTCGCATTCGAGATGTCGGACTCACCGGCCACACAGAACCTCTCAAACCCGGCTCCCGAGCCGATCGAATCGATCGTGATTTGACCCGAGTAGCCCTCGTCCTCGAATCGGGCGGCCATCGCCTCGGATAGCGGGAACACCGTCGACGACCCCGCCGTGACGATGTCTCCTGTCACGGCCAGCGGGTCGACCGCCGGCAACTCGACCCCGGTCATCGGGGCTTCGGTAGTGTCCGTCATGGGCGCCTCGGTGGTCACCGGGGCCGCCGTGGTCGTCGGAGCCGCGGTCGTGTCACTGCCGGGGGCCTCGGTCTCGGTTGTCTCGCCTCCGCAGGCCGCGACCAGAATCCCAAACGCGGCTGCCAGCGCCACCATGCTCCAGGGTTGGAGTCTCACTTCCCGTTCTCCTCGTTAGCCATAGGACCCCGAAGGTCCGCTTCGAAGATACGAACCCGGGGTGAACGCCCGCCGGGCCTTCGGGTGAACACGCGGTAAACGTTCACGGGTTCGAAACGGGGTACCTACCCTGGTAGTTGCTCAGTGACTATTGACTCAATAGACTTTGATCATGTTCTGGGAGAGCACGTCCTTGGAAATGAGAGCACGGCGGCACGCAGCGCTCGGGGATCCCCATCGGCTAGCCGTGGTCGACGCGCTTCGCATCGGAGACCGGACCTCCCGAGAGTTGGGAAGCATCGTCGATATCCCGAGCAACCTGCTCGCCCATCACCTCGAGGTCCTCGAGAAGGCCGATCTCATCGAGCGACGACCATCGGAAGGAGACGCACGGCGGAGCTATGTCGTGCTGAGACGGGCGACGACGGCGGGTCTGGGAGCTCCTCCAGTCGAAGCCCGGGCCGTTCTCTTCGTATGCACCCACAATTCGGCGCGCTCCCTCTTCGCGGAGGCCTTCTTCCGACAGACGTCGTCGACCCCAGTCGACAGCGCAGGCACCGATCCGACGAGTCGTGGCCATCCCCACGCTGTCAGGGTCGCAGCCGAGATGGGCATCGATCTGTCTGCGGCCGTTCCCAAAGGCTACGAATCGATCGGGCACTCACCTGACATCGTTGTCTCGGTGTGCGACAGGGCGCGAGAGTCCGAGACGCTTCCTCCGGCACGCCGCCACATCCATTGGTCGATTCCTGACCCCGTTCGGGTCCCCAAGCTGGCCACATTTCGGAAGGCGTTCTCGGAGATCGCGGAGCGCGTGGAAGACCTCGCTCTCGCCTTGGAAGAGGGCGTCTCGAGCACCGAGAGGAGGCTGTGATGACTGCCCAGCTCACGAGAGACGAACAGCTTCAGGTCAGGCAGGCCGCGCACAGACTGCAGCGCGAATTCGATGGCGTGTTGAACACCGAGACGATCGAACGGTTCATGACCGACTCCTTGGATCGTCTCCTGGCCAGAGCCGGAACCACGATGTGGGTGCCGTTGCTGGCCGAGCGATTCGCCCGCGATCGCCTACGGGCACTCATGAAGCTCGAGACGCCCGCCGCTGTGATCACACCGAGCGTTCTGTTCCTCTGTGTGCAGAACGCGGGACGCTCGCAAATGGCCGCCGGTTGGATGCGTCACCTCGCAGGAGATCGGCTCGACGTCTTCTCAGGCGGATCCTAGCCGGTGGCCGACATCAACCAGAGAGCGATCGAGGCCATGGCCGAGGTCGGAATCGACATCACCACCGAGTTCCCAAAGCCCTGGACAGATGAGATCGTGCGCGCCTCTGATGTCGTGGTGACGATGGGTTGTGGCGACGCCTGTCCGGTCTATCCAGGCAAGCGCTACCTCGACTGGGATCTCGAGGATCCCGGAGCCATGCGGATCGAGGAAGTTCGGCTCATACGAGACGAGATCGAACGACGCGTGCGCGGGTTGCTGCACGAGCTCGGCCTCGACCCTGCCAGCGTCTGACGACAGGCATCTCGGGTACCGGGCCTGCAACGTCCGAGCCGCTCAGCGGCGCTTGAACAGGGCCACCAGGGCCATCGCAACGGTCACACCGATCCTCGTGAGATCGAAGACCGGCTGGACACGGACTCCTGTGGCGTCGATCTCGATGACCGCCACGGGCCTTCCCTCGGCGCGACCGCCGCCCCCTCCTCACCC
>CAZKJJ010000297.1:0-3591 GCA_964553055.1 uncultured Acidimicrobiia bacterium | reverse complement strand
CCTGTCACTGGGCCTGGCCCTTCTGGCACTCGTGCTCGGAGGGGGGATCAGCCTCTTTCTGGTCAAGGCCGTGACCGGTCCCCTTCGGGAGACTACCGCGGTGCTGGCATCGAGCTCGGCGGAGATCCTGGCGGCGTCGTCTCAGCAGGCTGCCAGCGCAAACGAGACCTCAGCTTCTGTAACTGAAACGGTGAGCACGGTGGAGGAAGTCAAACAAACTTCCGACCAGGCTGCCGGACGGGCCGACCGGGTGGCCGCAGTGGCCAAGGAGGCCGCGGAGGAGGGAGCGAAGGGGCTCGGCGCCCTGGAGGAAACGGCAGCGGGGATGTCTTCACTCCGGGACGATGTGGAATCCGTGGCGGAGGAAATTCTCGCACTGGCTGAGCGAGCCCAGGACATCGGCCGCATCATTACGGCGGTTAGCGAGATCGCCGAGCAGACCAACCTCCTGGCGCTCAACGCCGCGGTGGAGGCGGCTCGGGCCGGCGAACACGGTCGCGGTTTTGCGGTGGTGGCGGACGAGATTAAGGAATTGGCCGGAGAAGCCAAGCGGTCCACGAGTGAGATCAGGGACATCCTGGGTCAGATTCAGAAGGCCACCAGCCAGGCCGTCATGACTGGCGAGGAAAGCACCCATAGGGTGGCTGACGTCTCCCGGAAGATGGAAGACGCGGCGGATGTCATCCGTGCCCTCGCTGACACGGTGGCAGACACCGCCAAGGTCGCGGTGCAGATCTCGGCGTCGTCCCGCCAGCAGGCGGCCGGTATGAGCCAGATCAGGGAAGCCATGACCAACATCGAAGAGGCCACACAACAGAACGTCGCCGCTGCCCGTCAGACCGAGAACGCGGCCCAAGACCTCCATAGCCTCGGAGAGAAGCTGGCCGCACTGGTAGGGCAGGACGGTATGGCATCGGAGACCAGGCGGAGGGCCTGATGACACCGGACGCGAGAGACGTCCGCCTCCGCACCGCGTTCCTGACGGAACTCGACGAGCACGCCCAAGGGCTCGAGGACGACCTTCTCGCATTGGAAGAGGAGCCTGCGTCCGACACAGCGCTCCGTTCAGCCTTCCGACGGTTTCACACCATCAAAGGGGCAGCGGCGGCGGCGGGCTTCGGCCCGCTGAGCACTTTTTGCCACCATCGGGAGGAGATGTTGGCAGAGGCCCGACGTACGGGGCAACTGGAACCCCAGGCCCTCCAAGACCTTTTCATCGCTCGCGACCGCTTGTCAGCGGCCTGCAAGGTGCTCCGATCATCGGATGGGAGCGATCCGGAAGAAGTCCGACTACTCCGGAACGTCCTCGGGGGAGGTCCTGTAGCCGCCCCCGCGCGCAAGGCGCCGGCCCGGGACGTTGACGGCGGTGACACGCAGCCCTCGCGACGCGAGCGCTCGGCAGGACCAGAGACGCTCCGCGTGTCCGCCGCGCGGCTTCAGGAGGCCTTGCGCGCCGCGACTCGGGTTGAAACCGCAGCACGGCAGGCCATCGAGGCCGGAGGGACGGGGGAGGGACATCGGATTCGACGGGCACTGACCCGACAGGTCGGGGAGCTCATGGACCGGGTCCACGAGCTTCGGCTCCGGCCGATGGCAGATGCCTACGAGCCTCTGCCGCGGGCCGTCCGGGACGCTGCTCGTACTTCAGCGAAGAAGGTGGAGCTGATTCTCGAAGGTGAGGCCGTACAGGCGGAACGCACCGTGACGAGCGCGCTGCGGGATGCATTGGTCCCGCTCGTGCGCAATGCGGTGGCCCACGGAATCGAATCACCCAAGGAACGGCAGCTGCGCAGCAAGCCGCTGCAGGGGCGAATCGTCGTTTCGTCAGCCATCGAAGAAGGACGCCTCGTCCTTCGGGTGCGCGACGACGGGCGGGGGGTGGACCGGGACGCGCTGGCCGAGCAGCTTCCCGCCGGGTCCGGAACGCTTCCCTCGTCCAGCGAGGAGCTCGCCCAACTCCTCCTCGGAAGCAACCTCAGCGCGCGGGCCGAGGCGGACGAAGTCTCCGGCCGCGGGGTCGGGCTGGATATCGTCCAGGCCTCCTTGGCCAAGGTGGGAGGCGCCGTGGAGCTTTCGTGGGTCGACGGTCAAGGAACCGAGGTGACGCTTCGCTGCCCGGCGTCTCTCACCACACGGCGAGTCGTGTTCTGTCGGTGTGGGGGCCAAGACATAGCCTTTCCGGCGATCTCGATCCGACGTGCCATCCGGTTGGCTTCGGACCAACTGCGCACATTGAACGGCCGTACGGTCCTCCCTGCCGATGACGGCGGCCCCCCTCTGACCGTTCATGCGTTGGCTTCCCTCCTGGGACCGGAGTTCGGGTCCGGGGACCTCCGGGACGGAGCTCCTGGCCTCATCGTGGAGGGTAGCCAGCACACGCGGGAGACTGTCCTCGGTGTCGACGAGGTCAGTCGCGAGGAAGAGACGGTGGTCCGCCCCCTGCCCCATCATATCGGACGCGGCGGCCCCGCCAGTGGCGTAGCACTCCTACCATCCGGCCGGCTGGCGTTGGTCCTCGATCCTGGACACCTCGCCTTCCTTGCGGCCAAGGCCCCGCCACCCCGGCTCCGGCAGAAAGTCGGTCCAGAAGAGAAGGGCGGGCCACCACGCGTCCTGGTCGTGGACGACTCGATCACGACACGTACCCTCGAGCGCTCCCTCTTGGAACAGGCCGGTTACGAGGTCGTCACCGCGTCTGATGGAGCTCGCGCCTGGGAGATCGTGCGGAAGGAGCAGGTCGATCTGGTCGTGAGTGATGTGGACATGCCCGGAATGGACGGGTTCGACCTATGTCGAGCCGTCCGTGCGTCTCACCGGCTCCGGGAACTGCCGATCATCCTCGTGACGTCCCTGGAACGGGAGGAGGACCGATTGAAGGGTCTGGAAGCCGGGGCGGACGTCTATCTCGGCAAGTCCCGTTTCGATCAGGAACGACTTCTTGATTCCATCAGGGGGCTGCTACCGTGATCCGGGTGCTGATCGCCGAAGATTCGGTAACGATCGCCCAGCTTCTGGTCGACCTACTGGCTGAGGATCCAGACATCCATGTCGTTGGGGTGGCTCGGAATGGGCGGGAGGCTGTGGAGATGACGGGGAGGCTCGAGCCGGATCTGGTGGCGATGGACATGCATATGCCGGTCATGGACGGGCTCGAAGCCACGAAGGAGATCATGGCATTGACCCCTACGCCGATCCTCATCGTCACCGCGACCGCCGTGGAGCAGGAGGAAGAGCGGAGTTTCGCTGCGCTCCGCGCAGGCGCCCTCCGCCTAATGGAGAAGCCGGTAGACCCAGGGCGGAAGGAGTTCAGGCTGCTCGGCGAGGAGCTCCGAAGCATGGTAAAAACTCTCTCGGATGTCCGCGTGGTTCGACGGCGCGACCGGTCTGTCACCCTCGCACCGAACTCCCGGCCATCGCGGCAAAACCCCGAAGTAATCGCCATCGGTGCATCGACCGGTGGGCCAGCGGCCATTCGAGCTGTTCTCGATCCTCTTCCCGGGGACTTCCCCACCCCGATCGTAATCGTACAACACATCGCCGCAGGGTTCGATCGAGGCTTCACTCAGTGGCTGGGGACCCAAACCCTGCTCC
>CAZKJJ010000296.1:0-3617 GCA_964553055.1 uncultured Acidimicrobiia bacterium | reverse complement strand
GACGTGCACGGAGCCGCCTCCGAGAGCGTTGACGTAGGCGGGCATGGTCGCCACCAGCGTCTTGCCCTCGCCTGTCTTCATCTCCGCGATCATGCCCCTGTTGAGAGCAGCGGCTCCCACGACCTGGACGTCGAAGTGGCGCATCCCGAGCACCCGCTTGGCTGCCTCGCGGACCACCGCGAATGCCTCGGCCTCGAGGTCGAACATGTCCTCGCCGTCTTTCAGCCTGCTGCGGAACTCGTCGGTCATCGCTCGGAGCTCGCCGTCCGAGAGCCCTTCGAACCGCGCTTCGAGATCGCTGACGGACGCGGCGAAGACCGAGAGCTCCTTGATGGTCCGTCCCTCGCCTGCGCGCATGACCTTGGTCAAGAGGGACATCGTGGCCTCATCTTAGGGAGGGACAGGATCTGTACCAGGGGGCTGTCAGACGCCCCCTTCGAGGTTGGCCTGGTCGAGAAGCGACGCAGGGTCCACCCCCGTGTCCTCTGGCGTGAGCTGGTCGACCACCGTGCGGTTTGCCAGCGAGACCGGCTCGGGGGCAGCGAGGAGCTCGCCGTCGAGGGTGCGGACCAGCACCGCCTGAGGCAGCTCGCCCTCCTCGGCGACTCCCGTGACCATGACCACCTCGCCGTTCTCCAGGGCCAGCAGCGACCAGGGCGGGTACACGCCGAGCATCTTGATGAAGGCTCTCGTGAAGTCCGGGTCGTACATGCCTCCTGATCCCTTGAGGAGGACCCGGAGCGCCCTGTGAGGGGTCTCAGCTCTTCGATAGGACCGCCGCGTGGTGATGGCGTCGTACGTGTCCGTGGTCGCGACGAGCCTCGAGTAGAAGTGGAGGGCCGTGCGGTAGTGGACAGCCGGATAACCCGACCCGTCGAAACGCGCGTGGTGCTCGAGCGCCACGACTGACGCAACCTCCTGCGTGTCTCCCGCCGCAGCGAGGATCGTCTGCGCACCCTCCTGAGGATGCAGCTTGATCTCCCCCCACTGCTCGGTTGAGAGGCGCCCCGGGTGCTGGAGGACCCCCGCCGATACCCCTACCTTGCCGATGTCGTGCAGCATGGCGGCCACGCCGAGCGTCGGCAGCTGGTCCTCTGGGACCCCCGTCAGCCTCCCGAGGGCCAGGGACAGGATCGCCACGTTCACGGAGTGGTAGAAGGTGTACTCGTCGTGGCTCTTCACGCTGCTGAGCAACAGCGATGCCGCTGGGTTCTCCAGGCTCTGCTCCATCAGCTGCTCAACAGCCCAGGCAGCCCCCGTCAGGTCGAAGTCCTCGGACACCGCGCTCGCCAGCGCGATGCCCCTCAGCACGTCGAGTGATCGGGTGTAGGACCGGCGCAGGCCGGCGAAGCGACCCTCGTAGGTGGTGTCCTCGAAGGTGAACGGCCGCTCGTTGAGCCTGATCGTGCCCTCAGCAGGGAAGTCCTGGCTCACTCCCGACACGAAGGCTGCCAGCTCTTGCACATCGCCTGACGTGACAGAGCCATGGAACGTTATGGAGTCGAGCCCTGCGGCCTGGAGCTGCCTGAGGATCCCGTTGAACTCGAGGGAGGCGTGCGGCAACGCCGAGGGACCGAGGAAGATCGTGTCGCCCAGGAGGGATATCGTCACCTCGCCTGAGGGATCCGCTTGGACGAGTGGGGCGACCGCCTCCCGCACCTCCTCGACGAGTTGGACGAGAGCGGGATGGTCCGCCGGGTAGAGCACGTACTGCTTGATCAGGGCCCGAAGCGCCTGCAGCGTGGGAATCGCCACTCTGTCGCTCACCGCGCCCTCCTGAGCGCCTTCTGCGCCTCCGCTCGAAGGCTCCTTCCTGAGGACGAGAAGACGAGCCTCTGATTGGCCAGCCGTTCGAGGACGTCCTCGACGTCAGGAGTGAGGTCGCGGGCGAGGATTCGGATGATCCTCTCCTTCTCTGCAGGCCCTGGCTTCGGGCTCTCGATCGCCCTGAGGAGCGCGCCCCGCGCTGCTTCCGTCTTGCGTCCTGCCAGCAACCCGACCGCCGCCTGGCGCACGATGCTGCTGTCGTCCTCTGCCGCCCCCGACAGGTACGGCACCGCTTCGTCGCCAAGCAGCGTCACCAAGGAGCGGACGGCTTCGAGGCGGACACGGTGATCGTCGTTCTGCAGGAGCTCGGCCAGGGCATCCGCCACTTCGGGGTGGCCGCTGCGTCCGAGCGGGACCGCCAGATTCCTGGCCAGATACCAGGGGGCATCAGCCAGACGCGCCACGATCGGTTCAGGATCCGAGATGGCGCACTGCACGAGGCCGTCCAGCATGCTGCGCCTTCTGGCGGCGTCCTGCTCTTCCGAAAGGAGATCGATCACCGAGTCGACAGCGGCGGGGCCCAGTGACTGTACGAGCCGGTAAGGATGCTCGGCCTCACCCCCCACGGCGGCATCCACCAGCCTTCGCGTGGCATCGGAAGCAGCGAGCTGCGCAATGGCGGCCTCCACCTCCTGACCCCTGGCCGCAGGGTACGTGGGATTGTCGGTCCCTGCATGCAGCCACAGCTCGGCCCTCCGAAGCTCGCCCTTGCGGATGGCACCGGCGATCTTCCCCGTCCATATCCTCATCAGGCGGGAGAACCGGGCGTGGCGCTCCTCCACAGCCAACATGGCCCTGAAGGCTTCCAGCGCATCGAAGAACAGCCTCCTCGTCTCGGGCATCTGGCCCCTGATCGAGTCGAAGGCGGCGCCCGCCGCCTGGGCCGCCTCCGCCACGTCGCCGATCCGCTCCTGGATCCTGGCTGCGACAGAGACGCGGGCTGAGTCCAGGGCCTCGGGCGCCTCGAGCAAGGCCAGCAACTCGTCAGGCCTCCTATCAGCCTGGTCTGTGGCGACCCTGGCGTAGTCCATGAGCATGCCGAGGGCGGATGGGTCCAAACGCGGGGCCATCCTGGCGAGCTCGTGGCCCGCGAATTGGTCGATGAACATCCCAATCGGCGCCTCTTCGCGCCTCGAGAGCAGCTCCCGGAAGACCTCCACCTGCTGCGTCTCCTCGAAGTGGAAGAACGCCTCGACGAAGGATCTGACGACCTCCTCCCTGCCGCCGATGTCGTCCTCGGCGACGTCGCTCAGCACGTCGAGGTAGCCGGCGATGAACGTATCCGCCAGCGATCCTTCGCCGGCCGCCTGCACGAGATAGGCGGCGAATGACTTGGCGTCCGGCTGGTCGATCACCTGCTGGACCTTCTCGGACCGCTCTATCGGGCTGGCTGACTCCTTGAGCAGCGGCTTCTGGAAGGTAGAGATCGTCGCAACGCCGTCCCGCCTCAGCACCGTGTCGACGCCACCTATCTGGCGCACTCTCTCGTCCTCGAGGGACAGCACCCTGAAGAACGCCACCAGGTCCCTGGCTGTCAACCCTGGGGTGATGCGGACAGTCTCGATCTGATGGACGTAGCACTGGCGCGCCAGCCGTTCCGTCCCCTCCCGCTCGGTTGGCACCGGCTCCTCCCCGAAGACGAAGTGGCCAGGCCCGACCCCGAGCACCAGCGTTCCTGCTGCAGCCGCGCGTACGGCATCGAGGGACCGCCTGAAGGCGTCCTGTTCCTCGGCGTTGGGATACAGCCCGAAGATCCCCCAGGCCGTCCCCAGCGCCTCCACCACCTCATG
>CAZKJJ010000295.1:0-3621 GCA_964553055.1 uncultured Acidimicrobiia bacterium | reverse complement strand
GTGGACGACGAGAATGCGCTGATCGTGTCGCTGGGAGGCGCTCCGAAGCAACTCGTTGTAGGCCACCCAGGTCTGCACAGCTGAACGGGGCGAGATACGGAGTACTGAACGCCGGGCAGACACCCTCGATCGCTCCATCAACGAGGCGTACACCTCGGCAAGCGGCCGGAAGGTGGCCACGACTCGGAGGGCGGGGACCCGTGTCAGCCACGCGTCCACGAAGGGCATGGTCCGGGGGTCCTTCCACCCCCAGATGGGCCGTGCGCGACGACTGGCAAGCAATTGGTCGACACGCTGCTCGACAGATTCGAGGTCAAGCGGGCTGCTGTGCCGGATCTGCCAGCCCTTGCTTCGGGGGTATGCCGTCCGCAGAGCGTGTTCGTGGAGGCGCACCACGGTCAGGTCCTCGTAGTGACCGTGTGGGTTCCATGGTGACGCCCCGACAACTTCACCCTGGTGCAACTGAACGCCGTTCTGATGGACCCAACGGGCCAGAAGCGAAGTTCCCGATCTGTGCATGCCCGTGAGGCAGACCACGGTCACGTCAGATCCGTTGGACGGGCAGCGGCACGGAGGCCCTTTGCCACGTAGCTATCGAGTCGGTCGAGGGCACCTACCCACCGCGAACGTGGGAATCGGCGATAGACGGGTAGCAGGTCCCGGTTCTGAAGCACCACAACGTCTCGGCGCAGACGCGTTCCGCGATAGTTGAACTCGGGCGGCAGGGTCGCTATGCAGATGTCTGACGTGTAGGCGAGATAGCGGAAGGCGCCCTGATCGTGTGCGTGCCCGAAGACGTTGGTGAGATACAGGCGTTCCCACTTCTCGAGCAAACTCGCAACCTCATCACGGTTTCGAATCGCAAGGACGTCACAGTTGAATTCGGGGAAGGCCGTGGGGACGTGTGGCACATGGCTGCGCCCTTCGGCGGTGTTCACCCGGTGTGGCGCGTGAGCGGCCGCCATGTCAAACCGGTCGAGCAAGCTGAATAGCTCGGTGACGCGTCCGTCGAGCGCGTAGGTGTCGCTGCCTAGGTACAGCAGGCGGTCGAACACGAGCTCGTTCAACAGCCGCAGCTTGGCGACCATCTGCCCGTTCTTGTGGTCGGTACCCCGGAGTGCATCGGGGACCGTGAAGTCCACGCGCACCACCTCATCGAAGTTGTCGACTGGTTCGACGGTCCCCGCGTCAGTTCCAAGCACGAACCGAGCGTTCGGAAGGTGGCGCCGGAAGCTGGCGGCCGACGCCTGCGCCTCGCGCACATAGCGGCCGTCCTCGTGTGACGAGTTGACGTAGAGGATGATGTCGTAGACGGGCATCGTCTCTTCTCTTGCGGGTGCCGCATCATGCCGCACTGTCACGACCGACCGGCGGAGGGCGTCGTTCGGCGACTACCTGACGCGGCCAGGAGTCTCGACCAAAGGGGTGCATCGGTGCCGCGGGCAACCACCTGCTGCTGTGCGAGATAGCGAGCAACACGAAGGCGCGGCCTTGCTGGCCGGAGTCGCACCATTGCGGCGGCGGCAGGGGCACAATCGACGTCTGCCGGGTATCTGAGTCGGTCCGCACCCGCACGCGTGAGTAGAGCGACGTCACGCTCGATCTTCGGGGGCAGGGGGCGCTGCCCCGACCGGGGCTCGGTCGGCCCGCCGCTCGCATGCTTCCAGGGCTCGCTGTCAGGGTCGAAGGTCGCGAAGGTTCTCGAACGTGTCCGCGAGGGGAGGCGGACGACGGTCTGCAGACGTGCCGCTCCCGCCTCCCAGTTACCTATCAAGTCCTCGTACCGCAGCTCGACCACGCGGTCCCCCCACCGCTGAACCCCCCGTCTCGCCAACTCGGCATAAGCCTGCCATCGTGCAGCGTGGAACAGGGGGTCCGGATCAGCCCACGGCATTGCTGTCAGGGACGCGACCACGTCGCGTGGGCTGCGGTGTAGCACGACCGCGACGGCGTCGGGAAGTTCCTCGAGAATCACGTCGAGGTGCTCGAGATGTCGAGGCGTCTTCTCGACCCATCGGTCCTCACCATGGCGACCTGCCAACTCGCTCAGCATGTCCGACAAGAACCGCATGGGCTGGGGACCGGGCTCTCTCGGCATGCCCGAGGCAACCGGCGCCAGCCAAGGCTCCCGCGCCAACCAGGCGTCCACGACGCCACGGCTGCCACCGGAGCGGGCACGAAGCAAGGCGCCGTACACCTCCGGCAGGAATTGCGTCTCCCTTGCGATGAAGAGCTGGTACCGCGACGCAAGCTGCTCGACGAACCAGCTGGTTCCCGAACGGGGCATTCCGACGACGAAGACAGGTCGGGCCGACATCGTGTTCAGGTCATCCCCCGACCGTCGACGAGCCGGCGGTACATCTCCAACGTCCGATGCGCCGAGGCCGACCAGTCGAATTGCCTGAGGTCCGGCCGCGCGGTACCGAGCAGGCGCCGGCGAGCGTTGGCAGCCTCGGTGACGACGTCCTCACGGTTGAGCGCTCCCGAGTAGAGAGACACCCAATCGGCACCCACGAGTCGTCGGAGTTCGCGCGCCTCTGGGGTGTCAGGCGCGAGGATCGGGAGGGCGAAGGACAGCGCCAGCATGGCCGAGCCCGAGTGCAGTGCCTCTCGAGCTCCGAGGACGAGGATGTCGGCTGCACGGAACCACAGCTGCACCTCGTCGTCAGGTACGAACCCTGCGGAGACGCGCAACCGGTACTGGCCCTCGCGCTGACGGATCTCACGCACAGTGTCGGCATCTTCCGGGGGGCCCGCGACGAGTGCGAGTAGCGACCCACCGATGGCGTCGAGAACAGTCGGGATCTGCTTGTAGGAGCGCAGGGCGCCGAAGAGGAGCACAGCTGGCTCGTCTTTGGGGACAGCCAGCTTCTCCCTCGCGAACTCCTGGTCGACGTGGTCCGGGTACCAGTCGCGGTAATGCCCGTGCCGGACCACTGTGGAGGGCACACGACCCAGGGCCGGGTAGCGCTCGACTGCGCGCCCTCGGGCACTATCGGTCATCGTGATCCATCCATCACACGACTGAGCCATCCACCGGTACTCGTCGTCGTTCCCCTCGTGCGGGCGAAGATTGTGGACGGTCCAGACCAGGGCGGCGCCAGTCCTGCGGCGCAACGCCACCAACGCATGGAGCGCAGCGCGGCGGAGCAGGGATGGCTCCGACCTTCCACCACGGACGAGGTCTTCCGGCCAGTGCACGTGCAGGATGTCGGCCGGCGCGAGGATCGATCGACGAGTCAGGTGCCGGACCTCGACGCCCAGCGGACGAAGGTGGCGATGGAGTAGGGTCGTGTAGGGATTTCCGACTGAGTCCAGCCCAGGATGCGCGAGAAGTCGTAGCGGGCGAAGCGGGGTTTCACCGGGCGCCCTCATGCCGTGAGTCCGTTCAGCAGGGTGGCCAGGTGGCCCGCTTGGGCGCAAGCGGAGTACGGGATGAGGGACTCACCGTCTCGGGCCGCGCTGCCGCGCCGATCCCAAAACGTCCCAAGGGCGTCGGCGACCTGCGCCGCACTCGAGAGGGAACGTCCGCCGGACGTTTCCCGCAGGATCTGGCGGATCAGAGGGTCCCGTCCGGGAATGGACAGGACGGGCGGTCCGAGGGCGAGGTACTCATACAGT
>CAZKJJ010000294.1:0-3629 GCA_964553055.1 uncultured Acidimicrobiia bacterium | reverse complement strand
GTCTTGGGAGAAGAGGTGAGGCGGAGCGGTCCAGAGCACCGCAACCGTCCCAGCGAGGGTGGCCGCGGCGAGCAGTGCAAGGGTCCTGGCCCGAGCCTCCATACGAAAGTGGGTTTCGGTACCGGCGCAATGGGCATTGAGAGGTTTCAGACCCATGGGTCTCTTCCGATCCAGGCACGGGCCTCCAGCTTGGTGCCGGACGGCTCTCCGCAGTCGGCTCGAGCGAGGTAGAGAAACACGGGGGCGATGTCAGCAGGCGTCGGGAGCTCTTCAGGGTTCTCGTCCGGCATCGCCGTGGCACGCATGGGAGTGCGCGTTCCGCCAGGGTTGACCGAGTAGACCCTCCCGCGCTCACCCCATTCGTCTGCGAGCACCTCGAGCCAGCCCTCGAGCGCGAACTTCGAGATGGCGTACATGCCCCAACCGGCTCTGCCACGCCTCCCGACCGTGCTGGAGAGCCCGATCACCGTCGGACGGTCGGCACGATGCAGGAGGGGGGCGAGCTCCCTGTGGAGGAAGTGGACGGACGAGACGTTGGCCTCGAACACCTCGTACCAGTCGGCATCCGGATAGAGCTCGAGTGGGACGCTTGGCGTCCCCAGGAGACCTGCGGCGTGAATGACCACATCGAGGGAGGATGTGGCGTCTTGGACCTTCCTGGCAACCCACTCCCGACCCTCCGCTTCGGTGAGGTCCGCGGTGATCGTGCGGATTCGCTCTTCCCTCCGTGCCGCAGTCTTGTGGAGGGCCTCGGAGCGCCTCCCGACCGTGAGCACGAGCGCACCCTCGTCAGCCAACGACCTGCTGACGGCGCGTCCGATCCCCGAGGAGCCTCCCGTCACCAGGATCGTCCGATCCGCCAGCTGCACCGGCTTCGAAGCTAGCGATGTCCCATGCCCGAGGGCCTGGGAACCACCCTGGGTGGCCGAAGGGCGCAGTGGGGGAATGAGTTGACATGTGGGTCAAAAGGGTGCATAGTGGGGCCCAGTGGAGGACCGGATGCGAGGCAGGGCGACCCCATGTTCCTCGGAGAGCATCAACACACGCTCGATGAGAAAGGCCGGATCGTGCTGCCCGCCAAGCACCGTCAAGGGCTCGCCAACGGTCTGGTCCTCACCAAAGGTCAAGACAGGTGCCTCTACGTCTTTCCCATCGAACGGTGGGACCAAGAGGTGAACCGAGTGAACGCACTTCCCCGCACCGACAGACGCGCCCGCAACTTCGCCAGAGCGTTCTTCGCGGGAGCAGACCAGCAGACCCTCGACAGCCAGGGTCGCATCACGGTGCCACCACACCTGCGCAGCTACGCAGGCCTTGACCGCGAGGTCATTGTTCTCGGGGGCGGCGACCGAGTCGAGCTCTGGGATGCCTCCACCTGGGAGGCGAACCGAACGGAAGCAGACGAGTACTACGCAGGCATCGAGGAGGCACTCAGCGACCAAGGTATCTGAACGACAAGTTCCCCGAGTCTGGCCTATCGCCAGCCCCCGGGTACCAAGTGGAAGGCCCCTTACTCCGCCCGCTGCCTCTTTGGTGTCAGCGCCCCGGGGGCTGGCCATGGGCCAGGCGACGACAGAGCCCGGTTTTCACGTGCCGGTGATGGTTTCCGAGGTGGTGCAGATCTTCGGATCGATCACGGAGGGAGTCGTCGCAGATGCGACGTACGGAGGAGGCGGGCACAGCACAGCGCTGCTGCGGGAGCTTCCCGAGACAGTGAGGATCATCGCTGTCGACAGGGACCCCGCTGCCGTCGCCCAGGCCCAGAGGTCGAAACGGCTCAGAGTGGTGAGAGCGAACTTCGTCGAGTTGGAGGGTGTGTTGGATCGGGAAGGCATCGAGACGCTGGCCGGGGCACTGTTCGACCTGGGAGTCTCCTCACATCAGCTGGGAGCCACCGAGCGAGGCTTCTCATTTCGGACTTCTGGTCCTCTCGACATGCGCATGGGGCCCGATGCCCCCTATACGGCATCGGACGTCGTGAACGAATGGCCCGAGGAGCGACTGGCAGAGGTCATCCGGGCATTCGGGGAGGAGCGTCATGCCTCCGCGGTAGCGAGAGCTGTGGTCGCAGCTCGTCCTCTTACAGACACACTGGAGCTCGCCGAGGTCATTCGGGCCGCGTACCCGCACAGAGGGCGGTCGCGTGCACACCCTGCGCGTCGGACGTTTCAGGCGATTCGGATCGCCGTCAACGGGGAGCTGGAGGCGCTTCCCTTGGGCCTGGAGGCCGCCCTCAGCAGGCTTCACACCGGTGGGCGCTGCGTGGCGATCTCCTATCACTCGCTCGAGGACCGCATCGTGAAGCGCAGGTTCACGGAGGGTGCGAAGGGCTGCGTGTGTCCTCCGGAGCTGCCTGCGTGCGTATGCGGGAAGAGCGTGGAGCTCATCAGGCTGACGAGGAAGCCCCTGCGCCCGACGCCAGAGGAGGTCGCGGCCAACCCACGCGCCAGGAGCGCCAGGCTGCGGGCTGTGGAGAAGGCGGCTTGACGGCCCACCCCGCCGTCCGAGGTAGGGTCGCCCCACGCTTGCGGCTCATTCAGGGGGTCTCAGGGCGCAGGCCGCATGCCGTCACCTGGATGACGTTCTGTCTGCTGGCGGTGCTGGTCTTCTTCGCGCTGATCGCGGCGCGCACCTCCTTGGACAGGACTGCCTTCGAGCTGACCGAGATCAACGGGCAGATTGCGGCGGAAGAGGCGCGATTCGAGGCTCTCAAGCTCCAGATCGCCAAACTCTCGGCGCCGAGCCGCGTGGCACCTCTGGCCGAGTCCATGGGCATGGTGTTGCCCTCCGACGTGACGAGGGTGAGGGCCGCAGGCGTCATCCGCTACGAGACGGACCGCGAGGAACGGTGGGCTGAGATGAAGCCGATCTTGGCAGGATCGCCATGAGGGGACAGCCGAGACGGGCGGGGCCAAGCGCTGGTGGTCAGGCGTCGTGACGCGTCGTCTCGCCTCGTTGGTGCCCGCGGGATCCTGAGGTGCCTGGGGCGCCTCCCGGGAGACCAGGGGGGACCAGGCTCCGGTGGCGAGTGGGTTTGGTCGGCCTCGTCGTCCTCGCGGCGTGGGTGGTGCTCGGCGTCCGGCTCTTCCAGGTGCAGATCGTGAAGGCCGATGAGCTCGCGGCCAGGGCACTCGATCAGCGGCTGACCACGAGGGCGATCGCAGCAGACAGAGGGACGATCTACGACAGACGCCGCAACCAGCTCGCCATCACGGCCGAAGGCGCGACCATCTACGCGGATCCCGCCCAGGTCACCGAGCCAGTCGTTGCGGCCGATCTCCTGTCGGAGGTGCTCGGCCAGCCGCGCTCCGACATCTTCGAGAAGCTGACCTCGGAGGGGCGATTCGTCTACATCGGCAGACAGCTGCCGCTGGAGCAAGGCCGGATGGTGTCTGACCTGGCGTTGGAGGCGAGGCGCGCCGCGAGTTCGAGCGCGCCTATCTGCTCTCGCGCCTGGCGGAGCACGGCTGGAACATCTCCCGCACCGCGGAGGCGATCGGCCTCGCGCGCGAGAGCCTCTCGCGCAAGATCAAGGCCTACCGCATCGAGGTCGAGCGTGGCTGAACGCAAGCCCGAAGGGCGCGTAGCCACGGCGAGCCCGAGGGGCTCGCTGGGAGCGAAGTCGGATG
>CAZKJJ010000293.1:0-3630 GCA_964553055.1 uncultured Acidimicrobiia bacterium | reverse complement strand
GTTGCGGGACGTCGCGGCGCCCTGACCACGCCGGCTCGGTGGTCGGTGGCGCTGGCGACCGCGGTGTGGGCAGGCGTCGGCCTCACCAGGGCCGGGTGGTGGCATGCCGCCCTGGCCCTCAGCCTGCTGCTCGGATTGCTGGGAGCTTTTCCAACGATCCGGCGAGCAGGTGTTCCGTGGCTGAGCCTCGTCGTGCTGGCGGGCGTGCTCTCGGGAGCCGTGTCGTTGCAGCGCGATGAAGCAGTCTTCGAGGCAGTCGTGCCCGTGGGTCCCATAACCGTCCGTGGGGTGGCCACCACCGACAGCCAGCCCGGCATGTTCGGCAGCTGGTTCCTCATCACACCCCGCCTCCTCGAGGAAGGAGACAGGCTGCTGCGATGGGATGGCCCTCCGCTGCTGGTGTCCTCGGAGGTCGAGATCCAGGCAGGGCAGGTCGTCGATATCGAAGGCCGGGTCGTGGCCTCGCCTGGCAGGGCCAGGGGCAACCCCTATGCGGGCAGGGTCGCCGCCGATCGAGTCACCGCCTTCGGGACCGCCTCGCCCGTTCTCGGCGCTGCCAACGCCATACGCCGCCGGATCGCTGGAGGCCTCGACGACGAGTCCCCTTCAGATGCCCTGCTGGCAGGCTTTCTCATCGGGGATGTCCGGAGCCTCCCAGCCGTCGACAGGGACGCGATGCGAAGGGCAGGACTCTCACACTTCGTAGCGGTCTCCGGCAGCAACGTCGCGCTCTTCCTCGGTCTGTGGTGGCTCGTCACGGCTCCCGTTGCTGCGGGCTCGCGTAGGAGGGCCCTCGTGGGGATGGTGGGGCTGGTGCTGTTCGTGGTGATCACCAGGGCGGAGCCCTCTGTGGTGCGGGCTGCGGTCATGGCGGCCCTCGTGCTGGTCGGGCGGGCAGCCGCCGTACCGCTGAGTCCCTGGACCGCCCTGGGGCTTGCGGTCACAGGCTCCCTGCTGGTCTCCGGGGACCTGGCAGGCAACGTCGGGTTCCAGCTGTCGGTAGCGGCCACCGCAGGGGTGCTGACAGGCACCAGGCTCCCACGAGGCAGACACAGGTGGTTGTCAGGGCCGCTCTCTATCACGCTCGGTGCTCAGGTGGCGGTGGCACCGCTGCTGCTCGTGCATTTCGGATCGGTTCCCGTGGCGGCACCGCTCACCAACCTGGTTGCGGCTCCGCTCGTAGCGGCGTCAACCGTCTCGGGAGGGCTCGGGCTCCTGGGGGGCATTCAACCGCTGACCGAGCTCGGCACTGCTCTGGCAGGGCTCGTGCTGGGACTCGCCTGGGCCACGGCCGCCTTGCCGCAGCTCGGCGTGGTAGGGCTCCTCGTGTTCGGCGGCGCGGCGGCATCGCTGCGGGTGCGGGCGCTCAGGGCTCCCGGAGTGCTCCTGGCCGTCCTCGTGGGTGCGGCCGGCATAGCGCACCCCACGCCTGCGCTGCCGAAGCCCGCCGTCGTGTTCCTCGACGTTGGCCAGGGCGATGCTGCGCTGATCGTCGGGTCGGAGGGGGAGACGATGCTGGTCGACGGGGGGCCCGATGAGGTGGTCCTAGCCGGCAAGCTCAGGCGCTACGGGATCGATCGCATCGACCTCCTCGTCATCTCGCATCCTCACGAGGATCACGTGGCAGGACTCAGGCCCGTGGCAGAGGGCTTCTCCGTCGCGATGTGGTGGCATCCCGACTACCGCCCCTCCCTCGAAGGCTTCGAGAGGGTGGCCGCCGCCATGCGGGGCCGCTCGATCGCAGAGGCAACGCCTGAGGCAGGCGAGCGGGCCCGGCTGGGGTCCATCCTGGTCGAGGTTCTCGGACCCCGGCGGCGCTACGCCTCACCCAACGACCAGTCACTGGTCATCAGGGTGACGGTGGCAGGCCGCAGCCTGCTGTTAGCGGGTGACGTGGAGCGCATCGCCCAGGCCGAGCTGCAGCCGGGCAGAGCAGACATCCTCAAGGTACCCCACCAGGGCGCTGCCACGTCCGATCCGCGGTGGTTGTCTGCGATCGGCTCCGACGTGGCGGTGATCAGCGTGGGCCCCAACGACTTCGGCCACCCTTCTGCCGAGATCATCGAGGCGCTCGAGCGGTCGGGTGCGCTGGTGCTCAGGACGGATGTCGAGGGCGACATCGTGATCCCCCTCGGTAGCGACTCAGAGTGAGCCCGCAGGAACCACCCACTCGTGGTCGACGTCGCAGCACGCGGCGAGGGCCTGGTAGTCGGCGTCGTAGTGGAGTACCGTCAGCCCAGCCAAGCTTGCGCAGGCGGCGATGACCACGTCACCGGTAGCGACCGTGAGACGACTGGCGGCGATGTGATCGGCCCACTCGTTGACGGTCTCCCACACCTCACCGTTGACCGGCAGGACTCCGACCGAGTGGAAGAAAGCCCTCCTGGCGCGGAGGTCGTGCTCGGAGCGGCTTCGAGTCAGCGATTCGGCAACCACCATGTCGCAGACCCAGGAGTCGTCTGCGAGCTCGATCAACCGCTCTCGAACCGTCGGATGTCCCCGTTGGCCGAGCACCGAGGTATCGAGCATCCAGCTCACGGTCCCCCCAGACGCTCCTCCCTGGACCGCCTCCACGCCAAGAACTCGTCGATCGGCTCGGTCGGATACTGGTCGAGCGCATCGACGAAGCGACGCCTCCTGCGCTCTGCGATCTCCCGCAGAGCCGAGTTGACCGTGTCCTTGATCGTGGCAGTGCCCAACTCGAGTCGTGCCAATTCGAGGGCTTCTCGGTCAATATCGATGACAGTTCGTGACATATCCGGTTGAGAAGATATCAAGATCTATCAGAGATATCAACCATCCCTGTCTCAGACATCAAGTAGGCAGACCTGCCGGGCCTGATCGCGGCGTCCCTCCGACGATCTCGTCTCACCCTCCGACGATCTCGTCTCACCCTCCGACGATCTCGTGTCACCCTCCGCCGCTACGCTCGGCACCGTGGCCGAGCACGTATCTCTCATCCACCTGAAGGGACCGTCCGAGGCCGGCCCGGGGGAGCGGAAGGCCATGCTCGACCGGGCGCACGCCTTCTTCGAGGAGGCGGGTGTGGCGCCCCAGGATGTCGTCAGGATCGATGTTCCCTCCAAGGGAACCGAGACCGACGCAGCGGGGCTCCGCGCTGACATCGAGCCTGTGGTGCCTGCCCTCCAGTCTGGCTCCCTGTTCGGGGGGCCAACCGGGCTGATGATCGTCGACGGCCAGGATCTCCTGACTGCTGAGGCGCAGGTGCTCTCGGAGCTGCTCGAGGCCGCCGGCGGGGCCACGGTGGTGATCGTCACAGCAGGCGCCCTGCCTTCGCCGCTGGCCAAGGTCGTGAAGCGACGGGGAGAGGTCGTGACGGTGAAGAAGCTTCGGGAGCGCGACGCAGCGAGCTGGCTGGCAGACGAGGCGAGGCGCCGGGACCTGAAACTGCGGGAGGACGCCGCGGGAGCGCTCCTCGAGCGGTTCGGCTCAGACGTGGCGGGCCTCTCCCAGGCGCTCGACCAGCTTGCCTCCTCGACCGGGCCGATCTCACGGCAGACCGTGCTCGACCGGTTCCGCAACAGGCCTGACGAGCCGATGTGGCACTACGCGGATGCGGTCTCGGCAGGAAAGGTGGGGGAGGCGCTTCGCAGGCTCTCAGACTTCTGG
>CAZKJJ010000292.1:340-3631 GCA_964553055.1 uncultured Acidimicrobiia bacterium | reverse complement strand
GTGTCGTGTGGCGTAGTCCGTCTCCAGACCTGATGGGGTGGTAACGGATACCGACCCTTCAGGGTCGTTTGGCTCCAACTGCTTCCAGCCGACCGAGAGAATCAGCGCCATTCCGATGGCGACGATGCCAACCGCCAGAACCGACCGTCGGATAGGACGGGTCCTCGTTGTGGTGGTCATGATGTCCTCCTGCTGTGCCGGCGTCGTTCTGCCGGATGGAGGAGAACGTAAGAATTCGGGCCGGAGCCATCATCGGGGTACTCCCTCAGCGTTGCTCTGCAGCAGGTTCACCAACTCCACTCGGTTGCGCACGCCCAGCTTGGCGAAGATGTTGGAGAGATGGCGTTCAACCGTCTTTCGTGACAGAAACAAGGTGGCCGCGACGTCCGGGTTCGATGCACCGCCGGCGACGAGCCAAGCCACTTCACGCTCCCTGTCTGTCAGCCGCCCGATGGCTTCGTCTCCGGGCGGTGATTCCTTCCTTCGCCATGTCCTGAACCCAAGACGACGCAGCAGCTGATCGGCCACCCGCGCCTCTGTATTCGCTCCCATCCCCTCGGCGCGCCACCCGGCATCGCGGATAACCCGGCCCGCCTCCGCAGGCCGGCGTGTGACCAGGTAGCGGCCCAGGTCCAGGCGGCCCCTCATCGCCTCGAAAAGCAGGTCCTGACTGTCCGCGTCGCTGATCGCGGCAATGAGGCTCGCTTCGGCATCTGATTTGGCGGCTGATACGGCAATCGACGCTCCGGCGACGCCGGCCCACCATCCCAGCAGGCGATCGGCGTCGGGCAGTCGGCTCTTCACCCTCGTCAGGTGCCCCCCTGCTTCGGTGACGTCTCCTACTCTCGCCAACGCGTCTCCAGCCCTCAAACCCGCCTCGTTCTGACACCGCAGGCATCCAGCCCTCTCAGCATCCTCCACCACCGCGGACGCGAGCTGTCGCACCAGGTCTGCTGCGCCGCTTGGGTCGAAGGTCGCCAGAGTGGACATGGCCTCTGCCCTCGGGTGCAGCCGGTAGTGGGGCTCGTCCTCAGTTTCGGCTATGGACAGCAGACCGTCGACACCGGCTCGCCAGTCGTTTCGAGAAACCGTCAAGATGTGGGGAAACAAGTTCAGGAAGGCCCTTCCAGGTCGGTATTCGACGAGACGACCGCCGAGGTCGAGACACGCCTCGACCACCGTCTCCGCCTCGATGAGGCGTCCCAGGCTGTGCAAGACTTTGGCGAGCATGGCCCCTGACTCCAGGGACGCCTGGAGGAGGAGGTGTCGCCTGGACTCTGTCCAGGCGACACGGATCCGCGCTTCTGCGTCCAGATTGCGTCCCAACATCCGGAGGGCGAGGCCACCCGCGGTCAGTGCACGCATGCGGGCCAGAGCGTCCCTTCCCGCTGCCACTTCAGCCGCCTCTTCTGCGAAGGTGAGTGTCTGCTCGATGCGATCGGCTCCCCGAGCAGCATCCATGGCGGCGAGCAGTGTCCGAAGACGCGCCTTCTTCATGCTCGAATCAGCCGCTTTGCCCGAGCTTGCGATTCTTGAAAGCGAGTCCACGGCCCGCGATGCCAGCTGCAACGACCTCTCGGGCTCCCCCTCGAAGACCAGTATGAGCTGAGCTTCTTGTGCTTCGATCTCCGCCGGCAGCAAAGGATCGGACTCGACATTCCGTCGGCTCATTTCGAGGAGGGACCATGCCTCCGCGTGACGGCCCAGGTGTAAGGCGGCCTCGCTGGATGCCAGTGCCCTTCTGGCGGCATGATCCCCGCTCAGTTCGTTGAAGCGAGACCAGCGATCGAGGGCCAGTTCATACTCACCGAGGTCCACCGCCAGTTCCGCCACGGCCGTGTCTAGCTCGCTGGAGACAATCGAGTCGGTGACAGTCGCCACCCGGAACAGGCCGTCGGCGCCGATGGTGCCGCGGGCAGGTGAGTGCAAAATGCGCAGCGCCAGCCTCTCGATGGGCTTTCCGGCTCTGGTCTGATGTTCGAGCGCCTCGAGCAGAAGGATCGGATCGGACCCGGCGCGACTCTCCAGCCATTCGCCGATGAGGCCCCGCAGCTTGCGAACCAGCTCAGGCGACGCTCCGCCGATGGCTTCTTGCCGGACCAGATCGTGAGCCACACGAACCATCCCGTTTCCCCTGATCGCCAGCCCGGACCCTTCCAGATCGCTGAGCGAAGGAGGGGCTCGCCCTTCGGGCCACCTCAGTATCCGGTCGAGGTCATCCTCCACCAGAGGCCGACCAGCCAAGGCGAGTGCGATCAGAGCAGCAGTGGCGTCTGCATCGAGGCGCTGTGTGTGGTGTGCAAGCAGAGAACCGGGATCTGCTCCCGAGAGACGGCTGCCCGCCAGAACCTCCAGCCAGAATGGCGATCCACCTGCCATTTCGTGCCATCGGGCGACGGTGTCGTCGTCAGCCTCAGGATCCAGCGAACGGATCAACCGAGCAGAATCGACCTGTTGCAGCGGACCTAGGTCGACATGAACCGCGTTATCGGCGGGTATCGGCTCGAGCAGCGAGTCGATGTGTCTCCATGCTCTCGCCGTCTGTCGACTGGCCGCCATGACTCCTATGGGCGTGCGTGAAGCGACCCCTCCACGGATGACATAGCGAAGCAGCGCCAGTGATGTGTCGTCGGACCACTGAAGGTCATCCATCACCACCAGTACAGGAGCCGCGGAGACGATTGTCTGATAAGCGCCCTCGAACAGCCGGGCCACGTTGAGGTCGTCGGATGGGACGGCCGACGCCGCTCCGACATCGGTTACCTCGCGCACGAGACTGTGCGCCGCTGAGAGAGGTATGTCGAAGTCGTGTTCGTAGCCTGCGAGGCGGAACAAGGTCATCTGGGGCGCCCTTTCGATCACCTCCTCCAACAGGCGAGTTTTTCCAATTCCGGGCTCACCTGAGACGATCACGACCACCGGGTCGCCGACGCTACGGAGCCGTCGTATCGGCTCGAGAAGTCGAGCCAGCTCGGGTTCCCGCCCGTGCAAGGCCGCGGCCATGAGAGAAGCATATGCCCGTGGAGAGGGGTGGCTGAGCCGGTATCGGTGCCTACCCGGTCACTTTCGTGTACGACGCTTGCGGGTCGGCGACGGGTGTTGCCGCATCATGCGTTGACCTACTTGTCGTCTCTTGACGTAACTTACGTTTTCACTTAACGTAACTTACGTTAAGAGCGCCGTCTTCGAGTGTGGGTCGACTCTCCAGATCCTCATGGGACCGGACTGAGGCTGTCTGGCTCGCCTCCGAAGAGAAAGCCACAAGTCGAGAAATCAACGAGCCATGAGCTG
>CAZKJJ010000292.1:0-330 GCA_964553055.1 uncultured Acidimicrobiia bacterium | reverse complement strand
CTTCCTCCTGACCTACGTTGTCTCTTGGGCGTTTCTCATTCCCAGCTACCGCCTGCTTCTCGATGCGGGATGGGACCAGGATTCGCTGGAATACGTCCCTCCGTTGGCCTTCATCGGCCTCATCGGGAGCATTTGGCCCAACGCTGGCCGCGCTCCTCCTGTCTTGGTACCGGAATGGGCGAATCGGTGTACGGGCACTGGTTGGTATCTCTTCGCACTCCTTGCGCCGGCCCTCTTGTTCCTCATGGGTTTGCTTGTTTCTCGTGTGGCCGGCTTCTCGGCTGGACCGGTCTTACTCCAGGACGTGGGGACCACGACCCTCTCAGCTCT
>CAZKJJ010000291.1:0-3631 GCA_964553055.1 uncultured Acidimicrobiia bacterium | reverse complement strand
CGGGATCATCGCCATCGTGACGATCGTGGCTGTCACGTTCGCCGGTGAGCACGTCTCGGAGGCCTACTCGCAGATGGGCAGCGGACTGGCCAACCCGTAGGAGGCATTCTGTAGAACCGACGGCCCCCGGCCGACCAGAGCTGGGGGTCGTCGCTCAACCGAGCGCCAGCCGCATTCCAGCCATCGGACCCGCGCCCCAGCGGTGGCGACGGTGGCGATGTCCTGCATTACCCGATCAGGTCGGCGTTGAGGACCTTTCCGGGTTGGCGAGGCGCCGCAACCTCGTTGAAACCAAACAGGGAGCACCCACGAAGGAAGGTGCTCCCTATCTGGGCCTGCCCCCGAGCCTTCAGGATTCCCCCCTGAGTTCAGAAACTGTCCCCTCGCCGCCATTGTCAGCCAGCGCACGGCTGGCAGCTAGACACAAAGGCGGGGACCACGTTGGGACTAGTCACCGAGAACCGAACAGAGAGCACCCGGCCAAGGTGTGCTCCCTGTTCTGCCCGTTGGGCCTTCGGGTGATAGGGCACACCCGAAGGGCACTCCATAGGAACTCACATGATCCGACCCGACGACGTTGACACCTAGAGGCATTCACAGCACACCCAGATGGGCTAGTCCGGGCCTGCCAGTACCACGGTCCTCACGGGCCGGTTCTGAAGGGTCCGTATTCGTCCACTGGGCGTCAGCCGGTGTGCCAGTCTCTCCGCACTGCCGGCAGTTTCCCGGAGGAAGGGCCGGTGATGCTCCGCGATGAGGAGCGTCGCGGGTCCCGCATCGCAGACCAGCTGGCTCTTGTCTGTGCCCGGGGTGGGACTCGAACCCACATGCCCTGAAGGGCGGCAGATTTTAAGTCTGCTCCGTATACGTTCCGGCACCCGGGCCTGGACAATGCTACGGCCGGTCAGTGCTGCGGCGTGGAGGGCGTCTGACCTTGCGCCGCCCTCAGGTGTCCTCGGCAACGAGGCCCACCAAGATCCCCTGCAGGAGGTCCTGTTCGGAAACGACGACCCGCTCGACATCGATGGCCGAGAGGCAGCTCAGCGCCACGACTGCACCTCCGAGGATGACAGGCGCTCTAGCAGGATCCAGGGAGGGCAAGGATGCCGTCTCCTCGACCGTCATCGCCGCCAGGAAGTCAACGAGTGAGAGAAGATCCGAGTAGGCGAGCACCGAGCCATGCACCCTCCGGACGTCGTACCGCTCCAGATCGAGGTTGATGGCCGAAAGGCTGGTGAACGTGCCTGCGACGCCGATCGCCTCCGCTGGAGTACCCGGCAGCACCACCTCGCCCAGCAGCCGCTCGGCATGTGCCCTGGCCGCCGCCACCCCATCCGCAGAAGCGGGCCTGTCGGGCAGCACTCGCTCGGTGAGTCTCACCGAGCCGATGTCGATGCTCCGTACATAGGAAGGCGCTTCCTCCCCGTACACGAATTCGGTGCTGCCTCCTCCGAGGTCGATGACGACCGCGGGTCTCGAGTCTGTGACCATGGTGGCACCCGTGAACGCGAGCTTTGCCTCGTCGGAACCCGAGATCAGCTCAGGAGCGAACCCCAGCGCCTTCTCCGCAGCACTCAGGAACTCGTCTGCGTTGGCTGCATCACGGGTGGCTGACGTGGCGACGGCACGCACCGACGTCACGCCGAGTGTCTCGAGCTGGTTCCCGTAGTCCGAGAGCACGTTCAGCGTCCTCTCCACTGCATCAGCATCCAGCACGCCCGTGGCGTCGACTCCCCGCCCCAGCGTCGTGACGACAGTTCGCCGCACCAACTCCTCGAAGGCCTCTCCGGACGACTCGGCGATCAGCAGCCGCATCGAGTTGGTGCCGATGTCGACGGCGGCCACCCTCATGTCGGCTCCCCCCAGTCTGGGTTGTTGAAAGCGGTCCCCTCACCATCCTCGATGACGCACGCGACGGCGCAGTCGAGAGGCTGCACCCACGGCACCACCAGGTCTCCCACGGGGTTGTCGTTGCCTGCCAGCGTGTCCGCGAGATGCGCATGGAGGCACTTCACGCCGCCTGTCTCGCTTCCCCCGACGCCTCCACGCGGCCTGTAACCCGCCCCTTCGGGCACGAGGGCATCGCGCTCTCGTGCGTACCGCCGGTTCGCCTCGTCCAGTGCCTTGGCGAACGTCTCGTCGGAGGCCACCCTGCGCTCCATCGCCTTGACGCCTCCCGCGCTCTCGAGCCGACCCACCCTGCGTCGTGCGAGAGGGCACGTCAGCCAGAACCTGGTCGGGAACGGAGTCCCATCTCCCAGAACGGGCGGAACGGCGACGACGACTGGGAGACCGAGGTGGCACCTCGAGACCACCGGGCTCACAGCGCGCAGCGGTCGGCCGATCTGCATCTCGACCGCCTCGGCTTCTTCCATCAGTCTCCGACGTCGTGGCCCGTGAGAAAGTCCCAGATGCGCTGCCATATCGGGCGATCAACCTCGACGGGTGCGACCTCCATCAGCTTGGCTACGAGACCATCAGGAGGGGCCACGATGACGATCGCCCTCTCGCCCGGCATCACGTAACCGAACTGCTCTCTGGCTATTCGCTCCACCTCAGAGTCCGTCATGAGCGCTGCCACCTCGTTGTCGAGTCGGGCGTTCTCCTCCGTGAGCACGTCCAGCTCCATGCGAGCCCTGTCGAGTGCGTCATGTTGGGCGAGGATCTGGCGGAACGGCAGGATGTTCGTGAACAGAGCGGCCGCAGCCAGCAGGACCGCGATCGTCGTGATCAACGCCAGCCGCGACCTGGTGATGATCACGCAGACCTCCGGTACGGCGCCCAACCCGCGAACCGCGCTTCCGCTCCGAGTGCATCCTCGATTCTCAGCAGCTCGTTGTACTTTGCGGTTCGCTCAGCACGGGCAGGAGCACCTGCCTTGATCTGCCCTGCATGGGATGCCACAGCAAGATGGGCAATGAACGCGTCCTCGGTCTCCCCCGACCGGTGACTCACGACCGTCCCGTACCCTTCCGAGCGTGCCAGCTGCAACGCGTGAAGGGTCTCGGACAGGGTGCCGATCTGGTTCGGCTTGATCAGGACGGCGTTGGCGACTCCCTCGTTGATGCCGCGCCGCACCAGATCCTCGTTCGTGACGAAGACATCGTCACCGACGAGTTGAATCCTGCCTCCCAGACGCTCGGTCAGCAGCTTCCAGCCTTCCCAGTCACCTTCGGCGAGACCATCCTCGATCGAGACGATCGGGTACGCGTCCACGAGGCGCTCGAGAGCATCGATCATCTCTTCAGAGGACAGTTTCCTCCCCTCGAGCCGGTATTCCCCGTCCCTGTGGAGCTCGCTCGCCGCGACGTCGAGCGCCAGCGCGATGTCGGTGCCCGGCCTGTAGCCGGCAGCCTCGACCGCCTCTCCGATCAGGTCGAGCACTTCCTCCGTCGTTGCGAGCTGCGGGGCGAAGCCGCCCTCGTCGCCCACGTTGGTGGCGAGGCCCCTGCCCGCGAGCACCTTCTTGAGGGTCTGGTAGACCTCAGCGCCTGCCCGCATGGCTTCTGAGAACGAGGGGCTCCCGCAAGGGACGATCATGAACTCCTGGATGTCGATCGGGTTCGCTGCGTGGACGCCTCCGTTGAGCACATTCAGCATCGGCACAGGCAGCAGCCTGGCTCCCGCCCCG
>CAZKJJ010000290.1:0-3645 GCA_964553055.1 uncultured Acidimicrobiia bacterium | reverse complement strand
TCCTCGAAGATCTTCTTTGGCGGGCCCTGCTCGAGAATCTGGCCCTTGTCGAACATGAGCACCCGATCGGCCATCTCCTTGGCGAAGCCCATCTCGTGGGTGACCATCATCATGGTCATATCGCCGCTGGCCGCCAGAGTCCGCAGCACCTCCAGCACGTCACCAACCAGCTCCGGGTCCAGGGCCGAGGTGACCTCGTCGAACAGCATCACCCGTGGCTCCATGGCGAGCGACCTCGCGATCGCTACTCGCTGTTTCTGCCCGCCAGAGAGCTCAGAAGGCCGGTGATCCAGCTTGTCCCCCAGGCCGACCTGGTTGAGGAGACGCTGCGCGTCGGAATCGGCCTCGTCCCGGCCGACCCCCTTGACCTTCATCGGGGCCAGCATCACGTTCTCGCGGGCGGTCATGTGGGGAAAGAGATTGAAGTGTTGAAAGACCATCGAGATCTCCGATCGGACCTCCCGGATGTGTTTCTCCGAGGCAGGCACCAGGTCCCCGCTCGACTCCTCGTGGTAGAGGTGTTTGTTGCCCACCTTGATCGTGCCGGAGTCGATGCGCTCCAGGGTCATGATGACGCGGAGGATGGTGGTCTTCCCCGACCCGCTCGGTCCGATGATGACGACGACCTCGCCCGGATCCACGTCGAGGTCGAGCTCGTTGAGCACGACGTTCTCGCCGAATGCCTTTACCACCTGGGACATCTCGACGCTGGCGCCTCCGCTCCCGGCCTGATCATGTGTCATATGCGCTTCTCCTCTCGAGTGATCTGACGAAGATGGCTGCCGGGATGCTCACAACGAGGAAGAGCAGGCCGGCGATGGTCATGGGCTCGACAAAGCGGAAGGTGGCCGAGCCCGTGGCTCTGGCGACGGCCAGGACACCACCGACACCGATGGCCGAGCCGAGGGGTGCGTCCTTGAACATCCCCACGAAGTAGTTGCCGAGGGCGGGCAGCGTTCGCGGTATGGCCTGAGGGAGGATGACGTTCCGCCATTGGGTGGTCGTCTTCAGGTTCAGCGATGTCGACGCCTCCCATTGTCCTTTGTCGACGCTGTCGATCCCGGCCCGATATGCCTCGGAGGCATAGGTGGCGTAGTGGATACCGAGGCCGATGACGAGCGCCAGGAAGTCCGGTAGAACTCTCATGGGTCTGGGTATGAAGCTGACCCCGGGCAGGGCAAAGAAGAGGAAGAACAGCTGGATGAGCAGCGGCGTCGAGCGTATGAACTCGATGAACCAGATGAACGGCATCGAGACCCACCTCGTGGGGGCTCTCCGCCCCAGCGCGAGGAAGAGCCCGAGGATCACCGCGATGACGATTCCGGCGAGCGTGGCGGCGATGGTGATGAGCATCCCCTCGACCAGGCTCGGGAATATCTCCGCGGCGAACTCCCAATCCCATGCTGAGCCCACGATCTACGCCTCCCCGAACTTCGCCGCCGACCGGCGCTCGGCGATGCGGAAGAGGAATGCAACCACTTGGGCCAGGATCAGATAGATCACCAGAACGTTGATGTAGAGCACTGCCGTCGACACCGGGTCGTCGGCGCGGACGGCATTGATTCGGATCTTCTGCGCTTCGAAGGCGAGGTCGGAGAGGGTGATCAGAGAGACGAGTGCGGTGCCCTTGAGGATCTCGATCGTGAGGTTTCCATAGGGGGGGAGGATGATCGGGATCGCCTGGGGGAGGACCACATGTCGCAGCCTCTGGCTCGGTGACATGTTGAGGGCGATGGTCGCCTCGGTCTGACCTTTGGGCACTGCCTGGATGGCGCCCCTGACGACTTCGGCGCCATAGGCCCCCATGTTGAGGCCGAGGGCGAGGATGCCGGCCAGCATCGGGGGCATGGACGGGGCACCGAAAAGGATCGGGAGGGCGAAGAAGATCCAGAAGAGGAGGATGATCGCCGAGATCCCTCGGGCGAACTCGATGTAGACCAGGGCCACGTTGCGGATCCAGCGGTGTTGGGACAATCGAGCAACGCCGAAGACGAGGGACATCACGGTCCCCAGGGCAAACGACCCCAGAAGCACCTGGATGGTCACCAGGACCCCGTCGAGGAGATTGCGATATTGGTTGCCGTTGAGAAAGAGGTCTTCGAACAAGGTGAGCCTCGAACTTATTCGAGGTAGGGAGCCCGGGGGAGCGGTACCGCTCCCCCGGATTCCAACTGCCTCAGTTTGTGTCTAACGGATCAGCCACCGGTGAGGTCGGCGACGGGGAGGTCGGCGGCGTCGTCGGCTATCCCGGGAACACCGAATTGCCCTTCGACTATCTCCTGGACTTCACCGGACTCCTGCTTCTCGTTCAACACCCGGTTGAACTCGTCGCGGAGCTCCTGGTCGAGGAAGCCAAAGCCACCACATCCCAGGATCTCATTGCCCTCCTCATCGAGGGCGGGGAAGGGTGGCAGGGCTTCGAACCCGTCCATGGCATCAGCATGCTGCCCGACAGTGAGGATGGTCCCCGACACCGCGTCTACGCGTCCGGCGGCGATGGCATCGTATTGGTCTTCGATACCGGCGAACTCCTCGATCTGGCCCTCCGGGATACCGGCCCAGACGGCGTAGTCGACGTTGACCGTTCCGGAAGCCACGGCCAACACGGCATCGGTGTCGGCCACCGAGTTGTAGTTGGTTAGACCGTGGGGGTTGCCTTCCGGCACCAGCATCGATTCGAGGATGCAGTAGTCGGGATCGGAGAAGAGGATCTGCTCAGCGCGCTCGGCATTGATGTACATGCCGGCGGCGATCATGTCGAAGTTGCCGGCCTGGAGACCACCGATGAGGGCGCCGAACTCGACCACCACGGCGTCCATGTTGTCGATCCCCATCTCCCCGAGGACCAGTTTGGCCACCTCGGGAGCCTCGCCGGTGACTTCACCGGTCTCCTCGTCCTCATAGCCGTAGGGAATTTCATTGGCGATTCCCACCGTGATCGTGCCGGCGTCCTGGAGCTCGGCGAGAAGCGAACCTCCGCCATCGCCCCCGTCGGAGCCTCCATCATCACCACCGCATGCCGCTACGACCAGGGCGAGCACGGCGAGGAGCGAGATCATTCGCCACACGGCCCCGTGTCGCTGTTGAGTGTTCATGTTCGGTCTTCCTCCTCTAGTCGGGCTGGCGTCGAGAGCACGGCTTCCCGGACGCGCAAGAGCGACCGGGTCACAGTCAATCCGGACAGAGGCCAACGGTTGCGTTCTGGGGCGTTACCCCCGAACCGCAGTGGCTCGTATCGGATGTGATCTCCTCCGATCGCAGGCGAAGGAGTGTATACGGGCTGTCGACGCGATGTCGACAAAATGTATACAATCTCGAAAGCTGTCAGGTGAGAGACACAGTGGAAGGTGGTTGGTTCTTTGAGTGCCAAGCCGAGCAAGCATGAGATCCACGCCGAACTCCGGGAGCAGATCATCCTGCTCGACCTGCCGCCGGGTTCCCGACTGCGTGAGGAGCGTCTGGCAGAGCACTTCGGGGTCAGTCGCACGCCCATTCGCCAGGTGCTGGACAAGCTGGAGTTCGAGGGTCTGGTCGATCAGGCGGACGGTCGCGGTGCGCGGGTCTCCCCACTCGACCCGAAGCAGCTTCGAGACATCTGGGCCATGCGGCTGCGGATCGCGGAGATGGTTGGAGACTTCATACGAC
>CAZKJJ010000289.1:0-3645 GCA_964553055.1 uncultured Acidimicrobiia bacterium | reverse complement strand
GGCTTCACTTTCTATTCGTTCCTTGGGGTAGCGGGCATTGGCTGCCCATCGAGATTGACCTGAAATACCGCCCTTCGTCGCGATTCGCGTTGCCGTGGGCCGACCCGTCGGTCATCTCGAAGCTCAGCGTGCGGGGCGTCCACGGTGCCCGGAGGCTGGCGCCTGGACCTCAGGTGCTTCTGGAGGTCTTCAACTACGGAACGGTCTCCCCCGAGGCCGCGAGGCGCATCGCCAAACGCATGGCCCCGATGGCGCCACCGGAGCCATGCCCCGACAGTCTGCTGCTGCTCCCTGCGTCGATGCAGGCCGCGGCGCTCCACAGCGACGTGCCGCGCCTCGTCGCGGAGGCCAACGAGTCAGACCTGGAACGCTGCGCCCTGCTGCTCCGCCAACTGGCGCTCCGCCGGGTCGCGTTACGCCCGCACCGACTGGCGATCAGTATCGGCCGTCGGATGCGGGGCCAGAGATTGCCACGCTGCAATACAGCGTCGATAACCACGAGCAGAAACAAGTTGGCACCCGTCGATGACGCCACACTGGAACAACTGGCGGTCACGGACCGGCTGACCCGTCTGGCTTGAGTGTGCGATCAGGTCCCGGACATGCTCCTGATGACCTGCAGCTTGCGCTGAAGGACACCCCGCGCGCCGAGGGATGCGATCAGAAGTCCCAGGACCACGACTGTCGCCTGGACGGCCCACGCTGCACCTCCCAGTTGCAGGACGGCTGGGACCAGGAGGGCGAATGTCCAGGCGAGACCACCGAGCTGAGCGCCGGTGAGGCTTCGGGCAAGCGCGGTGCCCACCACACGTCGCACCACGAAGCTGAACCCTGGGTACAGGATGAGCAGGGTGGATAGCAGCGTCGCGAGCGCGACTCCGGAAGCACCCAATACGTGGGCGAGGGCGATACTCAATGCCAAGTTTAGGCCGGCGTCGCCGAAACCCAGGATGGTCTGCACGCCGGTTCGGTCGGCGGCAGAGAGGAAGGTCCCCTGGACCTGAGCCGACACGTACAGCAGAGCCCAGGCAAGGAGCGGGAGGAGCACCTCCTCCGCCTGCTGCGCCGCCAGACCATCCCGCAACCACAACTCGAGCACTCGCTCGCCGAGCAGCAGCATCGGGACGGCGCAGAGCACCATCCCGAGCTGGGAGATGGTGAGCGTCGCGGAAAGCAGCCGAGCCGCCGGCTCACGATCGACTCCGGGACCTAGACGGCTACTGAAGCTCGGCCAAGCCGGCGCCAAGACCGAAGTGACGACGAGGTTGATGGCCTGCACCATCCGGAGCACGGCCACATACGCAGGGACTACCGCCGGTCCGATGACGTGGGCGAGGACCAGCTGATCGAGATTCATGGTCACGGTGCTCTGCATGCCAAGCAACAGGTACCGGCCCGCGCTGGAGAGAAACTCGCACCTCCCTGGCAAGGGGGCTGCTTCTCGGGGAGATACCTCCGCCGGCGCATCGGCGAGCTGGTCCATCACTCGCCGTTGCCATCCCATCGCCCATAGACCAACCGCGACACGCCCGACGAGGATGAGCACTGACATGCCAACGAGCGTGAGCCCCGCACCCACGGCGAGCAGCAAAGAGCCGAGGTTGACGGCCAACTGCGCACCTTGGATCGTCTGTTGCGCGTCGACCCGGCCGAGGCCGGCGAGACTCGACGACGCGGGAGACAGGGGAAGTGACACGAGGGTGGCGCCCAGCATGATGATGATGGCGTGGCCGACCTGCGGGTCGGAGCTTCCGACGAGCGCGGCGATGCGAGCCGCAGGCTGTGTGACTGCCACGAGGGCAAGCACGGCCCCGAGGGCAGCCGCCATCGTTGTGGTGACGACGACGCCGCGACGCAAGACCCTGCCAGCGTGGGCAGCGCCGAACATCGCAGTCCACGTGAGCACCGTGGTGGGGACGCCCACTGCTGCCAGGCTGGCATACGAGACGACGGACGAGACCACCAGCCACGCGCCGTAGGTCTCCGGTCCGAAGTACCACAAGCCGACTGGTATCGCGACGAGGCCGTAGACGACCTGGAGCATCCGTGCGCCCAGGGCGAACGTCGCCCCTCTCCAGAAGCCCCGCCGCTCCGGTGCCGTCTTCCGCGGACTCAAGCTGCGGTCGGGTGGATGCCCATCGCATCCTTGACTCGGGGACGCATTTGCTGGCTGAGCACGAGAACGACCGCGACGAACGGCAGTGACGAGAACATGTCGGGACCTGCAACCCCTGACCCGGATACAGAACTCGCAAACGCGAGGACGATCGATGCGAGAGCGAATAGCGCGAGCGGGCCGAGCAGTTGTTGGCGCAGCCGAGAGAGCACCACGACCAGACCGAAGACCATCGTCAATACGAGCCCACCCAGAACCGCTGCTCCCGCCCACCCCAGGTCCGGCACGACGGTCGATACTACGTCGTGTGGGGCGCCCATCGCTATTCCCGTCCTCGCCATGAAGTCTGCCATCGCAGTCCGTGACCCTGACGCGAAGCCACCGCCTACGAGCGGCCTCTCCGCCGACCACGCCAGCACGTGCTGCAGCGCTAGATCGCGCGCGGAGAAGGCAAACGCGTTTTCCCGACCCCGAAAGAGCACGTCGAAAGCGGTGCTGGTCACCATCGGGCTGTCGACGATGGCGAACATCGCAGCCGAAGCCACCACGAGCAGGCCGACGAACCGAAGGCGATACGCCCAAGCCGCACTGACGAGCAGGATGAGCAGTGCCATGATGACGTATCGGCTCCGCCCAAGAAGGACGAAACCGGAGCCGAACACGATGATGAAGACGGCGAGCGCCGGGCGGCGGAGAGGGGGCGGAACTGGTGCTCCCGAACGGCGCGCGAGAAGCAACGTGAGCGAGCTGGCAACCAGGAGGAACCCGCTTACGCCATAGTCCGGGAGCACGCCCCCGGTCAATCGGAACCCAAGCTCTGTCGAGCTCCCCACGAGGCTCGGGTTCAGCAGCCCGAGGGCCACGATGAGCCCGCACTTCGCTGCCGCGTACCACCAGAAGAACCGCACGAGGGTCAGCCGGTCGCGCCCCAGTGCGACGACAATGACGAGCAGGCCGGCTGTGGCGACCAAACGGAGCCAGTTCAGCAGCGTGAACTCCACCGCAAGGGACCAAGACAGGCTGACGCCAGCCAGGCCCGCCCAGACCAAGAAGGTCCGGAACGCCACACGGGCCAACCGACTGTCGCGAAGGATGGCGGCGTAGTACCCACGCACGGGCCGTGTGAACAGCAAGGCCACCGCGGCGATGAAGCCGGCGACGATGAAACCGCTGTGGACAAGGACATCGAACCCGAGACCCGTCGCCGCGCCGAGGACGGCGTCAGGATCCCGACTGCCGAGACGAAACGACTGAGGCCCGAGCAACATGACCGTCAGGAGCAGCGAGACCGGAATGCGGATGGAGGCGGTCGCTCGAACCCTAGAATGAGCGTACGGCTCCTCTAGGCTATCCCGTCGGTCCTGAAGAGACTTCAGGGCGATCGACTGCATCTGCTTGTGCCTCTAGCTCGACGAGCGACAGGACCCGGCTGAAGTCGTCACAGCCGCGAGGGTATGCTACGGACGGAATCCGACCCGACGTCACCTTCGTGGTGCTCCAGGGCCTTCGAGAGGCCGAGCGCGGGCGTC
>CAZKJJ010000288.1:0-3664 GCA_964553055.1 uncultured Acidimicrobiia bacterium | reverse complement strand
TGTCCCGAGAGTGGGTGAAGTTCCTCCACATCGTTGCCGCTATCGGATTCGTTGGCATCCACGGCGCCGCCATCACGGTCCTGTACGTGATCCGTGGCGAGCGCGACCGCAGGAGGATCGAGGCAGCGCTCGACTTCTCGGCCCGCACGGCCTTCGGGACCTACCTGGCGATGGTGGCGGTCGCTGGAACGGGCCTGTGGATGGGGCTCCAGCGGAGCGCGTACTTCAGCGAGCGCTGGTACTGGCTGTCACTGGTGCTGCTCGTACTCACAGGCATCCTGATGCTGGCTGTGGCCAAGCCGTTCACGAAGCGAGTGCGGCTCGCCTTGGAGATCCGGCCCTCGGGAGTGCCCCGGGTCGCAGACGAGGAGCTCGCGCACATCGTCCGATCGCCGCGAGCGCATGCCATCAGCGCCATCGGGGTGGTGGCGCTCGTGGCCATTACCTACCTGATGGTGTTCCAGCCGCCTCTCGGTGCAGGAGAGGAGCCTGACACGGCCGGGCCCCCTGCGAGCCCCGAGGTACTGGCCCTCGGAAGGGAGGTCTTCGAGGTCACGGCAGGAGAGCAAGGGTGTGCCGAGTGTCACGGCATCGACGGACGCGGGACGGCAGACGCTCCCGACATCGTTGGGGTCTCCAAGGCGAAGATCCGAAACGCTCTCGACGAGGAGCGAGAGATGGCGGATATCGAGCTCAGTGCTGAAGAGCTGGAAGCCGTCTATCAGTACCTCCAGACGCTTCCCTAGCGCCTTCGAGTCATTCAGAGTGACCGCAGCGGCTTGGTTGCGGGACCTTCCAGGAGCTGGCCGAGCGGACCGAAACGCGAGCCATGGCAAGGGCAGTCGAACGTCTTGTCAACCGGATTCCATCCTACGGTGCAACCCAGGTGCGGACACCGAGCCGACATCAGGTGGAGCTGACCACTCTGGTCCATGTACGCGGCCACAGGCTCGCCTTCCCGCTCGGTGACGCCCCCGTCGCCTGGCTCGAGCTCAGACTCCCGCTGATGAACGGTGCGGCACAGCAGCACGTCGCAGCGAGCGCCCTTGAGCACCGCTCCGGGAACAGACGTTCCCGAGATCATCGCGGCGCCCGTCATGCCCTTGTTGCCCACGACGATGATGTCTGCCTCGACAGCCTCAGCCACCTCGAGGATCTTGTCTGCTGCGCTTCCCTGGATCAGGTGCACCTCGGTGTCCACCCCCCGGCCGAAGACTGAAAGCGTGTCAGAGATCACGAGCTCCCCGGTCGCGGGATGACCAACGAACACGAGATCGACGGGAGCTTGCAGGGCCCTGGCGAAGTCGTAGCCACGCCGCGCGGCCCTGTCCGCCGTCTTGGATCCATCTGTGGCGATCACGATCCTGCGATAGGAATCAGGCCGGTCCCTCCCTCGCCTGGCCACGACGAGCACGTCGCATGGCGACCGGTACGAAACCCTTCGAGGGAGGCGAGCCAAGCGGTCGCCTCCCCTCCCCACGATCATGAGCCCTGAGTCCACCTGCCTGGCCACCTCGTTCAGCGCGTTTGCAGGGTGATCGGTTCGTGGCGTCGCCGTCAGCCGGTCCGCGGGGATCCCTGCGCTCTCTGCCCTTTCTGAAGCCTCAGCAAGCACTTCATCGGTGGCTGCCTGTTCGGTGGCGGCGTGCACGAGCGCGGCGAGCGCCTTGGCGGGCTTCATCCCGCCGCCCTCCCCTTCCGACAGTGCAGCCGAGGCGCCCATGCCCGCCACTTGATAGGTCTCGGCCGTCGTCTCGCGGTGGACGCCGACGACGAGTCTCTCGTACGCCCACAGCGGGCTGGGTACGGTCCGAGCTGGAGCCTCAACCAACTCCTTGCTATCTGGATGCTTCGCCTCGAACCCGATGGCCAGATGTGTGCCGTCGCAGAATGGCTTGTTCTCGGACTTGCCGCACCGACAGAGGGTGACCCGGTTCCGAGCCTCCAGCCGTATGCCGTCACTTCTGACGATCGACACTCTTCCGGTGACCCACAAGGGTCCGTCCTCGACGGGGCACACCGCGGGAGGAAGATCGGGCTCGACGACCTCTCCGTCGATCTCGCACACCAGCGTTCCGGAAGGGCAGTGCTCGACCATGGCGATCACCTGGGTGCGCACGTTCGTGTCCGCTGTACTGGGAAGCATCTGATACCAATCGGTTGCCCTGTTGACACAGAAGCGCGCCTTGGCGCACAGACTGCCGACGCGATGAATCACGAGGCCCTGCCCCGCATGGGCCTTGGAATGCTCGAAGAAAGGCGTGGTCGAAGCCGTCTCGGTGCCATCGAATCCCGACGTTCGGTGGCTGCCGTCGCAGAAGGGCTTGTTTCCTGACTGGCCGCATCGGCACAGCCAGGTCGGGGAGTCGTGGGGAAGGTCGCTGCCGGTCTGCCATGCCAGGGACTCACCATGCTCGGATGTGATCACTCGTTTGAGCGTGATGCCGATATCACCGGTCACCTCATAGGGTCCGTCCTTCGTGACTGTGATCTCGGGCTTGACCGTCACATACGACCTCGTCGTGTGCGTGAGGTCCGGTCTGGCATGAATGGACCGCGCCGGCTAGGGGCGTTGGTCACAGTTCGGATGCTATTCACGACCACACTCCTTGCCCGGGCTCCGCCACTCGGGCACCCGGGCTTTGATCCCTGATACCTCCGAAAGTCCCTATCGCACTGAGAGGCGGTGGGCCACGATAGATGGCGTCTGGACAGAGGAGGCTGTCATGGATGTCTTCGCGATCGTCTTGCTGGTGGGCCTCGGCATCTGGCTGTTGGGAATGGTCTTTGACCGATTCCTCACCCTGTACCGGGAGCTGTGGCCTCTTGCGCTGATCTTCGCAGGGATCGGAGCGGCGTGGCTGATCGACTACAACGTGTTCACCCTCTTTGACTTGGGTGTTCGGGAGCAGTGGATCGGCATCGTCTTCACCGGTCTGATGTTCGGCGGCGTCGCCTACTTCTGGCGCGAGTTCGTCGGCTTGCTGGGGAGCCTGTTCAGGAAGTACTCCGACCAGGCCGAGACGATCGAGCGGGAGCACCACCTGCGTCGAGTCGCCTGAGACTCCGAGCGTCACGGTGAGTATCGGGGGCGCCCGGCGGTAGCCTGCCAGAAGGCCGAGATCGGATTCCGATGTGAACGACGAGGCGCTGGCAGGCGGCCGGGCGCTCGCCCGGTCGGCAGACGTCCTGACGGCGGGACGGATGCTGCTGGCTCTTCCCATGGGGTTGGCTGCATATTCAGCTGGATGGCGTGCCACGGCCCTCCTGTTGAGCCTGTCCTGGTGGTCGGACTTCCTGGACGGGCGTCTTGCTCGCCGGGCAGGTGGTTCGACACGCTTAGGGGCCTGGGACCTGGCAGCGGACACACTCGTGGGGGCTGGCCTGCTGGTGGGAGTCCAGCATGCCCTGCTCGAGGACCACGTGCGGCGCGCTGAACTGCGATGACTCACCGCTTTCGGCGGTCACCGCGAGGAGGCCCTCCGGTGCGGCGAAGTACAGCGTGCGGCCGTCCGGGCTCCAGGTGGGGGCGTTCCCGCCGGCGAGGGAGACCTGCCACTTGCGCTTGCCCTCGGGGAAGTCCGCGACGTACACCTCCGGCTGTCCGGTCTCGTCCGAACAGTACGCCAGCGACTTCCCGTCGGGGGAGAGGCTCGGGCCATTC
>CAZKJJ010000287.1:0-3684 GCA_964553055.1 uncultured Acidimicrobiia bacterium | reverse complement strand
GCCGATATTTCCGTCATCGAAACCCGGATCGCACTTCTGGGCTGCTGTACTAGGCTTCTACAGCGAGCCGAGCCTTCCAATCCCTGACGAGGTCCAGGGACTGCTAAGCGTACCGGATCGCGTCGTGCAGGCGATCGGGAAGGCGATGCAAGCGGTCGAGGAAGCTCGCATCGCCGCTCAGGAAGCGAGCGACCGATGAAGTCGCCTCATGAGCGCTGCGCCATCTATGCGCGGACATCGACCACACAGCAGGACCCCCGAAACCAGCTCCATGTCCTCCGGGAGATGGCCGAACAGCGAGGGCTGCAAGTCCACCGGGTCTACGTCGATCAGGTGTCGGGGCGGAAGGAGCGCCCCAACCTCAACAAGCTCCTCGACGAGTGCCATCGGGCACCGCCGTACAGGACGGTGCTCGTCTGGGCGCTCGACCGGCTCGCCCGTCGCATGATGGACGTGCTCAACATCGTGCATCGACTGGACGGCCTGGGCGTCTCAGTCGCCTCCCACCAGGAGCCGTGGACGGCTTCCACCGGGCCGGAACGGAAGATCGTGATGGCCGTCGCAGGCTGGGTTCTGGAGGCGGAAGTCGACCGGATCCGCGAACGTACGAAGGCGGGCCTCGAACGAGCACGTCGTCGCGGTGTGCGCATCGGCAGGCCTCCGGCGGAGGTCGATATGGAGAAGCTCGTTGCCCTGCGCGGCCAAGGGCACTCGTTCCGATCCATTGGCCGCAAGCTGGGTGTCGGCGCAAGTACTGCCCATCGCCTTTTCCATGCCCACGCGACGGTGGATCGCGCTCGTTTGGGGAGTCCCAAAACCCACCACTCCAATGGCCAGCTGGCAACCCACGATTACCGGGAGTTCGATGCGGCGGCGCCGAGTTCCGCAACCGACCGATTTGGGGACGAGTCGCCGGAGGCTGCCGAATGAGCTACCGACCTCGGAAGACCGCCCTGGGATATCCGCTCGATGAAGTCGCGAGTGCGCTGCAGAAGGCGATCCGACGTGGAGAGATCGAAGGCGCGGCTTGGTGGGCCATCGAACTCCTTGAGAGCGGAATGGGCGCCTATCTCTGGCGTCGCCTGATGGTCATCGCGAGCGAGGATGTGGGTCCGGCGGCATCCGAGATTCCGTCACTCGTCTCTGCGCTGCACTCGAACGCCATCGTGCTCTCTCGGCGCAAGAATCCGCGAGGGGAGGATTGGGCTGCCACCAGTCTTCAGGCCCTTCATGCGGTAGTCGCCCTGTGCTTGGCCCCGAAGACGAGGATGGTGCCGGAGGTGGACTTCGTTCTTCGGCATCGTCGACGGGAAGGCGAGCTGCTTCAGGTGCCGGATGAGGCGCAAGATCAGCACACCCAGGCCGGTCGGCGTCGGGGCCTGAAGAAGGGCAGCCGTGCGGCCGCGCGGTTCTGGATGGAGCACGCCCGAAGGCTCGAACCCGACGCGGCGCTACTCGGGAACGTCTGGCGGGACCGGTTCGATTCGATCTTGAAGCGCGCACGCGGACTTGATCTTGAGCTTCCGTTCGATCTTCCGGACGGGGGCGACTCCGATCAGTCTTGATCTTTGCGTGGGCGGCCACCGGGCAACGGCGGTGGTACCCGTGCGGGTTTCACTAGCTCGAAGACGTCGACCTCCAGGGCCTCGGCCAGCTCCTCGACCCTCTCAAGCGTGAGGTTCAGGGCTTGTCGTTCGATCCGCTGCACCCGGCGCACCTGCACTCCGAGCGCCTGGGCAAGGGCTTCTTGGCTCATCCCGCGCTCCAAGCGGATCCGGCGCACGTTGCCTGAGATCGACTCGCGCAGCGAAGGGCCGGACATCCACCGGTAGCCCTATCGATCTGAGGGAATGGGATATAGCGTCGCGATAGCGACGGGGATACTGTGTTCAGGTTCGCGGCTCGATCAGAGCGGATTGAAGTTGGAGTGAGGATGCGTGGATTGTTGGTTGGCTTGGTGGTGGCGCTGGGATGTGGCGATGATGGCGGAGCAGCGGGGGATGCGGGCAGCGACCCGATGCCGGATGCCCTGATGACGGTCTGCGACCCCGGCCGCTCGGAGGCGTGTGTCGGACGTGGGGGATGCGCGGGCGGGCAGGTCTGCGCCGACGACGGCGCCAGCTGGGGTCCCTGCGAGTGTGACGATCCTGATGGCGGCCCGGTCGACGGTGGCATCGGTGAGTCTGACGCATCGTCGAGCGACTTCGGCGTCTGCGAATGCGAGGACGATGGGAACCCGTGCACGGACGACACCTGCGACATCGGTGGCGAATGCGTACACCCGCCGGCAGATGGCCGGTCCTGTGGCGATGGCGGTCGATGTGGCGGTGGTTCGTGCTGCGAGGGGTGTTGGGACGGAACGGCTTGCCAACCCGGCGACACACTCGATGCCTGTGGGTCTGGGGGCTTTGCGTGTGCTGCCTGCGACGACGGCAACCAGTGCACCGTGGATGCCTGCATCGACGGGTCCTGTGAAGCGGCGGTCGCAGGAACGGGCAGTCCTTGCGATGACGGCAACGAGTGCACGTCGGAGGCGTGCGACGGCGGCACCTGTGTCGCTACGCCAGTCGCGACCGGCACGCTCTGCGCTGGGGGACGGTGCGCAGGAGGCGTGTGCGAGAGCTGCGGCGGCATGGGAGAGCAATGTTGTCTCACCGGAGGCGTCGAGACTTGCGACGAGTCCGTCGTCGTGTTGGATGGAGATGGAGATCCAGTCGTTCAGTATCTCTCCTGCATCGGCCGCACCGACGGTGGGCTCAGGGAGTGCCGAGGGTGCGGGATGATTGGTCAGTTCTGCTGCGTGGACTGGAGTGATGGCTCGGGCTCCTGCCCCAGCTCCGGAGTGTGCGACCAGGTTGAGCCGATGCCGAACGGGCTACACGGCAACTGCGTGGCCCCATGATCGCAGAAGGGACAGATGTGTCCTTTGTGAGTACATTTGTGCGCCATCTTGTTGCTTGCGTACCGGAAAGAAAACCTGGCCGAATAGTGGTTCTCTGACAGGCAATACAGCGATTGCCAAGGAGCGTCCTCGGAGCGATAGGCGTCTGTAATCACTGTGCTTTCACGCATGACTGCCGGCGGGCAGGTCGCTCCTGAGGTCGGCGTACACGCAACCGCTCAACAGGTGAGGGCGCACGGCGAGTTTTCTCAAGCTCCAGGAGACTCCAAACTTGCGGGAGGAGATTCGAGCACTGCAGCGCCGGCTGGGTGCCACGCCGAGCAGATGCCGCGTCAATGGCAAATCTCAGCTGGCGTCGCGGATCTCGTCGTAGAGTCGGCGGGCGAGGAGTTCTGAGAGGACTTTCTTGAAGTCGTCCTCGTTGAGGAACTTGGTGACGATGTCGCCGTTTCGGTCGATCCGATCGATCATCATGCCTTCGATCTTGTCCCGGATGGAGATCGAGAAGTTCTCGAAGGTGTTCGCTTTCGCGCGCGCCTGGACTTGGTCGTCCGCCTTGCCGTCCTCGATGATCTGGTCGAAGAGGAGCTGGTCGGCCTTCGTGAAGTCGGTGCCGAAGCGCTCGTTCAGCACCTCGATGACCTCGTGGAGGGGGACGTCCTCGTCCTTGCTGGTCTTGGTGCCGACAGCCGTCGGGCCGCGCACTTCGCCGGTGCCGCTCTTGTCGAGGACAATGTCCGTTTCGCCGATGCGGGCGAGCCGGTAGGAGTGCAGATCGACTT
>CAZKJJ010000286.1:0-3696 GCA_964553055.1 uncultured Acidimicrobiia bacterium | reverse complement strand
GTGCCCGCGCATACAGCATCTGCCGGGCGTAGTCCCACTCGTAGAGCGCCTGGTAGACGTCGAGACCCTCGTAGCACTGCAGCCGAATCAGGGGCTCGCCGAGGGCAGCGGAGAGCACCTTGGCGACTTCCGTCTTGCCTACCCCCGCCTCCCCTTCGAGGAAGAGCGGTCGCCCCAATCGGAGCGAGAGGAACACGGCGATGGCCAGGCCACGGTCCGCCACGTACTGCTGCTCGCCCATCGCCTCGAGTGTGGCTTCGGGGCTGTCAAGCGTCACGAACGGCGATGGTAGTGCCAGACCGCCGGCGCTGTTCCAATGGAAGAGCGCGGTGCTGCCCCCACAGCCCCGCGCTCACCAACCTCTCAGCCCGCCCGCTCGACCGCCCGCTCGAGCGCCCGGGAGGTGAGCACCCCTGCGAGGTGAACCCTGTACTCGCCTGACGCGTAGACGTCGCCGATGGGGTCGCTGATCGCTTCGCTCACCGCGGCGGCCACGGCGGCGATTGCCTCTGCGGTTCCAGCCGTCCCGATGACTCCGGATCCGTCCACGACGGCGGGGTTGGGAGATGCGCCTCCCACCGCCACGCTGGCACGGTCGATCGTCCCTCCTTCCTTGTGGACGACGGCCGCCACTCCCACGACGGCATAGCCGGACGCGGGATGCTTGTGCTTGACGTACGCGCCCCCACTCCCCGCCCCGAGCACGGGCACTTCGACCGACGTGATGACCTCACCTTCATCGAGGGCCGTCGCGAACAGGCCCGTGAAGAACTCGGAGCCGGCAATGGTGCGCTCCCCGCCCGTGCTCCTCGCAGTGATGGACGCATCGATCGCAACGATCACGGTCGGGAGGTCGCCAGCCGGATCGGCGTGGGCGAGGCTGCCCCCGATCGTGCCTCTGTTGCGCACCGCAGGATCGCCGATCTGCGCCGCTGCTTCCGCCAGGATGCCGCACTGGGCCGCTACGAGCGCGGAGTGCTCGATCTCGGCGTGCGTGGTCGTCGCCCCGATCACGAGGTGCCCATCCGAGGCGGTGATTCCCGACAGGCCAGGGATCCTCCCCACGTCGACCAGCGCCGAAGGCACCGAGAGGCGCAGCTTCATGGCCGGCAGCAGGCTGTGCCCACCTGCCAGCGCTCTCGCTCCCTCAACGGTCGAGAGCAGCTCGAGCGCCTCCTCGAGCGTCTCTGGTCGGTGATAGTCGAACGAGGTCGGCTGCATCACGCACCTCCTTCCTGGATGGCTCGCCACACGCGTTCAGGCGTGAAGGGCATGTCCAGATGTTTCACCCCGAGCGGCGCCAGTGCGTCGAGGACGGCGTTGTAGCCGGCGGCGGTCGACGCGATCGTCCCGGCCTCGCCGACGCCCTTGACACCCAACGGGTTGACTGGCGAAGGCGTCTCGGTCTTGTCGACCTCGAAGTCCACCAGGAAGTGGGCCTTCGGAATGGCGTAGTCCATCATCGACCCTGTCAGCAGGTTGCCCGCCTGGTCGTACACAGCACCCTCCCAGAAGACCTGTCCCAGACCCTGGGCGACGCCCCCGTGGACCTGGCCGTCGACGATCATCGGATTGATGATCCTGCCAGGGTCGTCAACAGCCACGTAGCGAAGCAGCTCTATCTCGCCCGTCTGAGCGTCGACCTCGACGATCGCGATGTGTGTGCCAAACGGATAGACGAAGTTGGCGGGATCGAAGAACGACGAAGTCTCCAATCCAGGCTCGATGCCCTCCGGCATGTCCCATGCGACATTGGCCATCACGGCGATGTCCTGGATGGTCTTCGCCTGGTCGGGCGAGCCTCGGACGAAGAACCTGCCGTCCTCGAACTCGATGTCCTCGGGAGATGCTTCGAGCAGGTGCGCTGCGATCTTGGCGCCCTTGTCCTTGATCTTCTCGACGGCTCCCGAGATGGCTCCTCCCGCGACGGGTGTGGTCCTGCTGCCATAGGTACCCCATCCCATCGGGGTCCGCTCGGTGTCTCCGTAGACGACCTCGACGTCTTCCACCGGGATCCCCAGCTCGTCCGCCACGATCTGCGCGAACGTGGTCTCCTCACCTTGGCCGTGAGGGTTGACTCCCACCATCAGCTTGACCTTGCCGGACGCAAGGATGCGGAGGATGGCTCCTTCCCAGAGTCCGCCCCCGAAACCGACCGCGCCTGCCACCTGTGACGGCCCCAGCCCGCAGATCTCGACGTACGTGCTGATCCCGATGCCCATGTACCTTCCTCGAGCGCGCAGTTCGGCCTGTTTGGCTCGTAGGTCCTCGTAACCGAGCATGTCCAGAGCCTTGTCGAGCGCCGCCTCGTAGTTCCCCGAGTCGTAGGTGATCCCTGTCGCCACATCGTGGCCGTCCGTGAACGGAGGGATGAGGTTCTTCCTGCGGATCTCGACAGGATCCATGTCGAGCTTTCGCGCCATGAGATCCACGAGCCGTTCGACGATCAGCGTGGCCTCGGGGCGACCTGCCCCTCGGTACGCATCGACGGGCGTCGTGTTCGTGAACACGGCGAACACCTCTTCCTTGATGTTTGGGATGTCGTACGCACCCGACAGCATCAGGCCATGGAGGATCGTCGGCACGCCGGGAGCGGCGGTGGACATGTAGCCGCCCATGTTGGCCCACACCTTCCCTCGAATGGCCGTGATCTTCCCTTCCTTCGTGGCGGCCATCTCGATCTCCTGGACGTGATCGCGGCCGTGGATCGTGGCCCGATAGTTCTCAGACCGCGTCTCCGTCCACTTGACGGGTCGGCCCAGCTTCCTGGCCGCGAAGATGACCATCGAGTCCTCTGCGTAGTGAGGGATCTTGCTGCCGAACCCTCCTCCTATGTCCTTGGAGATCACCCTGATCTTGTGCTCGGGGATGCCCGTGTCCAAGGAGAGCAAGTACCTGGCGATGTGAGGGTTCTGCGACGTCACGTACAGCGTGACCTCGCCCATCGCCGGCTCCCAGATCGCCAGAGCGGACCTGGGCTCCATGGCGTTCGGTATCAGACGTTGATTGACGAGTCGTTCCGACACCGTCACGTCCGCCTCTGCGAACGCTGCTTCTACGTCCCCGCCTGACATCACCCAGTGCATGCCGACGTTGTTGGGTACATCTTCGTGAACCAGTGGCGCGCCCTCCTGGGCAGCTTCGTAGGCGTCCGTGATCACGCCAAGCGGCTCGTAGTCGACTTCCACGGCCGACGCCGCGTCGCGAGCCTGAGCCTCGGTCTCCGCGATGACGATCGCGACCGCGTCCCCGACGTAGCGGACCTTGTCGATCGCCACCGGAGGGTGGTCGGGAGCCACGCACCCTGACATGGGCACGATCCACGCGCACGGGATGCCACTGTGGCCGAACTCGGAGAGATCGTCGCCTGTGAAGATGCCGAGGACACCCGGCATGTCCTTGGCCCCTGCCGCGTTGACGCTGCGCACCCTGGCATGGGCAAAGGGTGACCGGACCACCACCATGTGCGTTGTCCCCGCCGGGTTGAGATCATCCGTGAAACGGGCCTGCCCTGTGATCAACCTGGGGTCCTCGAGGCGCTGGACGGGCGCTCCGAAAGCTCTCGTCGTCATGTCAGCCTCCTCATCCCGATAGTTCCGCGGCAGCCTGCTGCACTGCCTTCACGATGTTCTGATAGCCGGTGCAACGACAGAGGTTGCCCTCCAGGGCCCTTCTGATCGCCCCGGCTGAGAGACC
>CAZKJJ010000285.1:0-3731 GCA_964553055.1 uncultured Acidimicrobiia bacterium | reverse complement strand
AGCCGATGTCCCCCTGCTCGTACACGATCGGAGGCTTCCCCTCGATCAGGACGACGTAGCGCAGTCCCGGCTTCAGCCGATTCCACCCAGGGGTGAGCGTCGAGGACACGTACCGCATGTTCTCGTCGTAGAACAGCAGCAACGCACCCAGCCCATGCCGCCTCATTGCCTCGTGGGCACGAGCAAGGCGCCATTTCCGCACCGCCTCCCAGTTGATACCTTCCTTCCAATCGGTGCTCAGGACACCGAAAGCCTCCCGCATCGCTCCTCCTTTCGCGAGGCGCTCATGAGGCCACCTGGCGCCCATCGAGGACCGCCCGCCCACTCGAGCTTTCCTGACCCTCCGTTCGCGGCTCTCGGGCTCACCTCATAAGATCGACGCGCATGGTAACCGTCGCCTCGGAGGGCGGACCAAAGCGGGAGGAGCGAGGATGAGCGCGTTCAAGGTGGTGTTGACGGACCAGGTCTTCCCTTCGATCGACATCGAGACGGCGGCTCTCGCCGAGATCGACGCCACGATCGAGGTCGCAGACGGAACAGCCGAAGACGTCGAAGCGAGAGCCCCGGATGCGGACGCCCTCCTCACCACCTACTTCGGCATCGACGCAGACCTCATCTCGCTTCTGCGCCAGTGCAGGATCGTGGCGCGCTACGGGATCGGCGTCGACAACGTGGACATCCGAGCTGCCAACGCGGCGGGGATCGTCGTGACGAACGTGCCCGACTACAGCGTCGAGGAGGTGGCAGCCCACGCCCTGGCGATGCTGCTCTCGCTCTGGAGGCGCCTCCCTCAGGCGGACGCCCTCGTCAGGGGCGGCGGATGGGCTATCGACGCCCTCCGTCCCATCAGCAGGCTGTCCACCCTCACGGTGGGCCTGGTCGGCTTCGGCAGGATCGCCCGCAGGCTGGCGGAGTCGCTCTCCGCGCTCGGCGTCTCGTTGCTGTGCCACGATCCCTACATCCAGAGCGGAGGCCACGGGGTCCCCCCGCTCGTCGAGCTCCACGAACTGCTTCGCCGCTCGGACGCCGTGTCTCTCCATGCGCCGCTCACGCCCGAGACCCGTGGGCTGATCGGGAGGGATGAGCTCGAGATGATGCAACCGCATGCGGTGCTCGTGAACACGTCTCGAGGCCCGCTCGTGGTCTTGGAAGACGTGATGGGCGCACTGCGGACGGGGGTCATCTCGGGGGCTGCCCTGGACGTGTTCGACCAGGAGCCCCTGGAGCCGTCCCGCATCGAGGGAGTGCCGGGGCTTCTCGTCAGCCCACACATGGCCTACTACTCAGAAGAGGCCCTTGCCGAGTCGCAACGAAAGGCCTCAGCGCAGATCGTCAAGGTGCTGACAGGCCAGAAGCCCGACTACGAGGTTCGGCCCTGAGCCGCCTCGGGGACCAGCGTCACCTTCAGGGAATCGGCTGAGCCCGTCGCCTCGAAGGCCGCTTCTGCCTGCTCGAACGGAAGCGTATGGGTCAACAACGACGCAGGGTCGAGGCGCCCGTCCGCGGTGAGCCGTATGGCTACGTCGTAGTCGTGGGGGTTGGCGGCGCGAGGGTTCAGCAGCGTCAGCTCCTTGAGGTAGAGCTGGTAGTAGGGCAAACCCTCGCTCCCCTTGGTGGTGGTGCCGAAGACCACGATGGTCGCCCCCAGCCCTGCCAGCTCGATGCTCTGCCGGAGCGTGCGCTCCGTGCCTGCCGCTTCGATCACCAGATCGGCCCCTCTTCCATCGGTCACCTCCGCCACCACGTCAGGCGCCTCAGCCGGTACTGCGGTCGCCGTTGCTCCGAACCGATCTGCCAACTCCAGCTTCCAGTCCGATCTTGTGACGCCGATCACCTTGTACAGGCCCCTCGCCAGCAGAAGCTGGAGGTGCAGGAGGCCGCTCACGCCCAGTCCCACGACTACGGCCGTCATCTCAGGTGACACCGCGGCCTGATACTGGGCATGCACGACCGTTCCCAAGACTTGGAGCAGGGCCGCTGCCTCGTCTGTGACGTGATCGGGAATGACATGAAGCCGGTGAGATGACACCGCCACCTGCTCTGCGAACACCCCCTCCGAGTCGCGGCCCATCAGCCCCCCGTTTCGACACGTGTTGAGCCTGCCTCGGCGGCATTGGTCGCAGTACCCGCACGTGATGGCCGGGTCGATCAGCACCCGTTGTCCCACGCTCACGAGGTCGCCTCGCCCTGGCTGGAGCACCGTTCCCACCATCTCGTGGCCCATCACCCTCGGATACGCCACAGGGATGTCACCTGAGAGGATCTTCACGTCCGTCCCGCAGATGCCCACCCGGTCTACGGTGACCACGGCGTCGCCATCCCCTCTCGGCATCTGACGGTCCGCCAGTCTGAGCTGGCCAGGACCGATCACCTCGACGACCTTCACGTTGCCGCTCCTGCTCGGTTTGTCGGTTCGACCCAACCTACATAGCCTCGGGACCGGGCCATGCACATCGACTGGGACACGCTCATCGAGATGGACGATGGCGTCGTGCTCCGTGCCGACGTGTTCCGTCCTGAAGGGACAGGTCGGTGGCCCGTCATCCTCTCGTACGGGCCCTACGCCAAAGGACTCGCCTTTCAGGAGGGGTACCCCGACCAGTGGCGCATCATGACGACCCAGCACCCAGACGTCGCCGAGGGCTCGACGGGCACCTACCAGAACTGGGAGGTGGTCGATCCCGAGCGCTGGGTGCCGGACGGGTACGCGGTGGTGCGAGTCGACTCGAGGGGGTGCGGACGCTCTCCGGGCTATGTGGACGTGTTCTCCGAGCGGGAGACCGAAGACCTCGTTGCCTGTATCACCTGGGCAGGCACCACGTCGTGGAGCACGGGCAAGGTCGGCCTGAACGGCATCTCCTATTACGCGATCAACCAGTGGCACGCCGCCTCACGCCAACCGGAGCACTTGGCTGCCATGTGCGTCTGGGAGGGAGCCGCGGACTTCTACCGGGACATGAGCCATCACGGCGGGATCCTGTCGACGTTCTGGGCCAATTGGTACGACATGCAGGTCAAGACCGTCCAGTTCGGCCTCGGCGAGAAGGGCCCCGTCAGCGCCGTGACGGGCGTCCCTGCCTGCGGAGACGTCACGCTCACGGAGGAAGAACGGGCCGCCAACCGGTCGGACCTCGGCGGTGAGATCCTGTCGCACCCTCTCGACGACGAATTCCACGGCGTCAGGTCGGCCGACTGGTCCAGGATCACCGCACCGCTGCTCACGGCAGGCAACTGGGGAGGCCAGGGGCTCCACCTGCGAGGCAACGTCGAGGGGTTCGTCAGAGCGGCCTCGCCACAGAAGTGGCTGGAGCTCCACGGCCTCGAGCACTGGACCCACTTCTACACCGACTACGGGGTCGCCCTCCAGAAGCGCTTCTTCGGCCACTTCCTCAAGGGGGAGGACAACGGATGGGAGGGTGAGCCCGCAGTTCGCCTCCAGGTCCGCCACCTCGAAGGATTCGAGGAGCGCACCGCTTCGGCGTGGCCGCTTCCCGAGACCGAATGGACGAGGCTCTACCTCGACGCTGAAGGGCCGCGTCTGGTCGAAGCACCCCCAGGGAACACCGCGACGCTCACGTACGACGGTCTGGGAGATGGGGTGACGTTTCTCGGCGAGCCGCTACACGCCGAGACGGAGATCACAGGGCCGGTTGCCCTCAAGGTGTTCCTTTCCTCCGAGACCAGCGACGCGGACGTGTTCGCGGTGCTGAGGGTCTTCGACCCGGAGGGCG
>CAZKJJ010000284.1:0-3736 GCA_964553055.1 uncultured Acidimicrobiia bacterium | reverse complement strand
CTGCACGACCCCCAGCAGCGCTCCGACGTCGAAGCGGATGCCATCCCCGACTACAGGCGCCTCTTCCGATGGAAGGTCTCCCGCGAGGAGACGAGTCGACGGCTCCGCCTGCTCGATAGACGTATCCGCCGGATGTATGGTTGGCCGGCCCTCATCGCCAGTGCAGGGTAACCCTTCGGCGGTGTCCGGCTCCTCGGGTGCGGGTCGCCCACTCGCGGGGCGCGACTCCACTTCCCCTGCGGGAGGCCGCGTCGGCTCGCCATCGCTTGCGGACACCACCTCTGAGGGAGGCACCGTGGGACCGTTGGCCCACCCCGGCCTGCCGGTCTCTGGCTCCACAAGGTTCATGGGCGCCGACGACCATCTCACGAGGCGGGACCAGGCCGCGAGAACCTCGTCCTCGGGACTGCCCATACCGGCCAGAACCGCTGCCGGGTCGGCGATGTACTCGCCGTGTGCCACACACCCCTGGTCCTCGTGGGGGTCAAGCAGGGTGCCGCTGGTGACAGCCGACCCGTCTGGCGCCCTGGCGCCCCGGAGGAAGTAGGCAAGAAGGGGACGGCCGCACCTAACCCCGACCTTCCCGTCCAAGACCCCCTGCAGACGACGGGACACGCGCGCAAGATCCGCCCCGGCGTCCTGACTCAGTCGCATACCAGCTTCCAGCAGCGCGGCCAGACCATTGATGGCGAGGTCACGCTCTGCACCGGCGTCGAGGCCCATCCAACGGCGCTCGATTGCCTGCAGCAGTCGCGTGGTCGAGGCCAGTTGCGACAGTGCCTCCCGTAGGCGGCCGCTGCCGAGTTCTGGCAGCTTCCTCTCCGCTGTCTCGAACCCGTAGAACTTGATCTCGATAGGGGTCAGTACAACCTCATGATCTGTCAAGGTCATCACGAGGAGATCAGCGCGCTGTTGGTCCGATGCATGGAAGTCCTCACCCGCGAGTGCAAGGAGGAACTTGTCACAGACGTCGATCGGCATGACGTACTGCTCAGCGTCGCTCGAGGCCACCGTGTCGAGCAGCTTCAGGGTGGTGTAGAAGCCGAGCGCGCCAGAAGCATGGCTTCCACCCATTGCCACGAGGGATGAAAGCCCCACACCTCGAGATCCGAGGACGTTGAGCAGGTCTCGCACACCCGTATGTGCCCGCTCATCGCCGACCACCTTCGCCAGTTTCTCCAGGATGTCGTCTTCGAACCTCTTCGGGATTCGGACGACCGATAGGTAGGGCCGTCGTTCGAGGAGGGAACCCCCCGCGCCCGGAGTACCAACCTCGAGGAAGGGGGGGCGCCATTCCCAAAGCATCTGGGCTTTCTGAACACTCTGGTCCAAGAGGCTGGCGAGCGAAGCAGGGTTCAGCATGGCCTCACCGGAAATCGTCCACTCCGCGTCGCCCGCTGCCAGTAGGCCGCCCACAAGCTCGGACCTGACGAGGGGAGTGCCGCCATGTTTCCCACCGGCCTCGACGGCCCGCAGCGCAGCAGAATATGGCTCCCACCCACCGGCGGGAGCGAGCCCTGGAGAGGCCGTAGCTGACGCACTTGGCCCTTCAGGACGCGCCGGTACCTCGAAACGACGCAGCGGGACACGTGCGGCGCGACCTAATCCGTCCCCATCCGTCGAGTCGACCTCCAGGGCGACACCGGCGTCCTGAAGTATTCGCACGTTGGTCGGCCGGGACTTCCCTATTTCGTGCCTGTAGCGGGACCACGTCACGGGGGCCTGCAAACGTGTCGTTAGGAGCTCGGACAACTGTTCTCGAGGGGCGTCGCCGCGTCGGTTCAAGGAGTCCATGACTCGCGCCCCACCGGGGAGACCGATCGACTCTTTCGCCCAGTCGCCCATCTCTTCAAGCACGGCAGCGTCGATCTCCGTCAGACGAGGCGCCGGCAGACTGGCCGCGAGGTCAAGAGTGAGCGTCGTCACGTGGGGGTTCATCCGGCGGTAGTCACGCAAGGCGGACGTCACGCCCCCAGCGTTTAGGCCACTTGCCGCCGTTCCGGGCGCGCGTCGTCCCGCGATGAACTCGGGACTAACCAATTGGCGCGGCCCGGCCACCGAAGCCTCGACGAGCATCGACCAGCCAAGGAAGAGCTGACCCAGACCGTTGTCGATGGGGACCGCGAGCATGCGGCCGTTGGTCGAATCGTGGGGACCCACCACCGGGAAGTTCCATCCTTCGACCGTTCCCGCCAGGGCGGCGGCGGATGGCGCCTTGCGCAAGGTGTGCTCGACGCCTGCTAGCCATGCCAGCCGGAGGGGGTGAAGCGGGCCCAGCAGTACTGCGAGGCATCGGCCCGGGGCCGGCTCTGTCTCCCTAACGCTTGCGCAGAAGGGGTACGAAGCCCAGAAGATCCCATTCGGGTCCCCGAGGTCGCGGGCGCGCTGCACGAGCTGGGTGTAAGCAGTCAGGTACTGCGTCAGGGCGTCTTGCTCCCAGAGCCTGGCCCACGACACCCTGGACGGCCACATCAACGTGCTTCCTGCACTGTCAGCACGCTCTAGGGCCTGCGGTACGCCAAGCTCTTCGAACGCACGCCTGAACCGATCAGCCTCGGTCGACTGCTGCAACCCATCTGGAACGACTCGGTTGCCCAAACCGGACCAGATCCGGGTCAACTCAGCGGGCCCGGACCATTCGCCGTTCCCCAGCGCCTCCATCTTCCCGATGTCACAGTTGCGATCCGAAGGCAGGACTACATGGCCCAGGGACTCCGTCCAATTCCCCGACCGGACTGCTTCAACAAAGGCGTCCTCGAGCTGCCCGCGAAGGCTCCCCGTGAGGGTCGGCCCCACGTCCTCAGCGGACGGTGCACTCTTCTTCACTGCGGCGACAATGGGCGACACCGGCTGGTCACCACTGACCTCCACCTGAACCTCGACCTCAAGGTCACCGATGTGGAAGGCGTCATCACCCGACGGCGACAAGTCATGTACCCACATGAATGCAGGGTGGCGGTCGAGCCTCTTGAGGAATGCCCGGTTATGGGTTGGATTGTCGTCCGTGGGGCTGCTTCTCCAGACGACGGCCACGTACCTCTTGCCGCTCGCTGCCGCATATGCGAGCGTGCTATCAGCGCCTTCGACACGGCCCGTGGAGTCGAAGCGCTCGGGGGCGACGATGGATGGGGTGCCTGCCTTCCCCTGAGCCGACAGAGGAAAGAAGGCTATCCCCTCACCGTCGGGGGGTGGAAGGATGTAGTAAAGACCTGCCTTGGGGTCTACTTGACCGGCGAGTGGATCGTCGGCTTCCACGCGGAGGCCGAGACGGCGGCGTCTAGGGCGGTACGAGAAACTGCCGGAGGAAACCGATACGACGAGTCGACCACGGATAAGGAGCTCGCCGTCCTTCACCTCATAGGGGTCGTCTGAGAGTTCGAAGCGCGCAGACTTCGGTGTCGTTTCCAAGACGACCTTCGACCCCTCCGGCACTTCGGTCAGGTCGCCCACCACGGGCACACGGACAACCACCTCGGGAGAACAGACACTGCTAGCAGCCTCGACTTCCTCGTAGGTGCTAGGTGCAAGGAAATTCAGGGCCGGGGCGAAGCCGAGTTCGTCAAAGCGCTCCCCGGCCATCGACTCGACGTGGAGCTCTGCCGACTCCGTGGAAACAGGGTCTGTGAACTGGGACTCCGTCAGCTGCTCGAATGCCCCGACGCGATCCGGGGCTTGCTTCTCGTGTGTCGCCAGCGCCAACAACGGGCTGTCGTTTGCCACCGCCGTCCTGTCAAAG
>CAZKJJ010000283.1:0-3739 GCA_964553055.1 uncultured Acidimicrobiia bacterium | reverse complement strand
AGATCACCTCGCCTCTGGCCTCGGAGAGCGCCTTGCCCATCTCCAACACGATCAGCTCTGCCAGCTCGTCTGCCCTGGCCACCATGATCTCGAAGCCTCGTCGCAGGACCTCGCTTCGTGTGAGTGGTGACGTGGCGGCCCAGGCAGCTCCTGCCTCCGAGGCTGCCCCAATCGCCTGGTTGGCGTCTTCCACACCGGCGGCCGCCACGGTCGTGAGGGGCTGGCCTGTCGAGGGGTCGAGCACGTCGATCTCGAAGCCGTCGGTCGCAGGCCTCCACTCACCTCCGATGTACAGGCTCGTCCTACCTGCGCTGATCATGTCTCGTAGCAAGCTCATGGTCTCCCCCTCACAACCCGTCTGACACCTCTCGATCTTCCGGCTCCAGCTTCATGCCTGCCCCGGCCGCGTTGAGCTCGAGCAGCGCCGCGAAGTCCAGATCTCCGAGGCCTCGCCCTATCCCCTCCGTGACGATCTGGTGGACCAACGCCGCCGTCGGCATCGGAACGTCGAGCTCTCTCCCTGCGGCCAGCCCCAGCTCGAAATCCTTACGGAGCAGGTGCCACGTGAACGTCGGCTCCCAGTCGAGGTTGACAAACGCAGGTGTCTTGTACTTCGTGAACATCGAGCCCATCACGCTCCCGTTCAAGAACTCCAGGAAGTCGGCCCGCGACACGCCAGCTGCCTCGGCCAGGAGGGTCACTTCCGCCATGGACTGCGTGACCACTCCCAGATGGAGGTTGTGGCACAGCTTGACGAGACGGGCGAGATCATCAGGCCCAACATACGTGACCTTACGCCCGAAGTCCTCGAGGTATGGGCGCGCCTCCGCGAATGCCTCCTCGGGTCCGGATACCACGATCGTCAGCTTTCCCGCTTCGACGACGCGCGGGTTCCCGCTCACCGGCGCCGCCAAGACGGAGGTGCCAACGTCTGCCGCCTTCGCTCGCAGCTCGGCGGAGACCCCCATGTCGATCGTCGTTGAGTCGATCAGTATCCGGGGCCGCTTCCGCCCGGTCAAGACACCGCCGTCACCGAAGGCCACATCGAGCACGTCTGCCGGTCCTGCCACGATCGTGAACACGATGTCTCGGTCAGCCAGGTCGGCGGGCGAGTCGACGACCGTGGCCCCCTGCTCAGCAAGCGGATCGGCTTTCGCCCTGGTCCGGTTGTAGACCGCCAGATCGCGCCCCGCTTTCAGAAGACGCTCCGCCAGCGAAAAGCCCATCCTCCCGGTGCCTATCCACCCGAGTCTGTGTCCTGTGGGCGCGGCCATCGCTCCCTCCCTCCGCCAGAACTAGGGCGGCTCTACAATCGATTGCAATGAGGATAGTGCTCCGGCGATGAGCGGGGTGGCCCTGGCCGCCGCCGCCGGACTCCTCTTCGGTGTCTTCCAGGCGTTCAACAGACGGGCCAATCAGCTGATCGACGCCTACCGCGGCACCTTTGTCCTCATCGCCGTATCGGCCGTCCTGTTGGGGCTCATCGCTTCGTTGACCCAGGATCTGTCCCTGCTGACCGAGGCTCCTCCTGTCGCGTTCCTCGCCTTCTTCACAGCAGGCATGATCCAGTTCTTCGTCGCTTGGACGTTCCTCGGGCTGTCGCAGCAGCGTGACGGAGCTGCCCGCACCGGCGTCGTCATCGCCGCCAGTCCCCTCATCGCCACGGTGCTCGCCTCCATCGTGCTGGACGAGCCTCTTCCCTTGGTCACTGCGGCAGGTGTGGTGCTCACCGTGGTCGGCGTGGCCCTGATGTCGTTGACGCGAGGGAGGGGCATGAAGCTGCACGCCGTGCCCTGGTTCGCGCTCGTCTCCGCGATCTGCTGGGGCATCAGCCCGCTCTTCATCCGATTCGGCCTCGACGAGCTGCCCTCCCCGCTGATCGGCGTCACGATCGGCCTGGCAGGAGCGGCGACCCTGTACGGGTTCGCTCTCCTGTTGCGCCGGCCATCCGCTCCCCCAGGGAAAGGGGCCGCAGTCTGGCTGATCGCCGCGGCGATCGTGGTGGCAGCCGCCATCACCTCGCAGTGGACATCGTTCGGCCTCATCGAGATCAGCGTGGCCGTCACGCTTCTCCAACTAGCCACGCCCACGGTGGTGCTCGTCGCCCCCATCATCGTGAGGACCGAGGCGGAACGCCCCTCGGTGGCACTTGTGGCCGGCATGGTGGCCATACTCGCGGGATCGCTCATCGTGATATGGGGATAGCGGTCGCAACACCCGGAGTACCGTCGCTGAGATAGCGAGCCGCCGCGCAGCATGCCGTCATCGGGTGGTCGGGCTCGCGGTCACGAGCTGGGAGCGGACGGTGGGGGCAGGGACTTCGACGCCGCGGTGTGGAACGCGCCAGGATCCGACGCGGACTGATCCTCCAGTCCGAGCCCTTCAGCTACACGCTCGATAGCGAGAGCTCCCACCAGGGGCGGCATGGCACCCCGGGACGCGCTGCCCACACTCATCACTACTTGGCATAGCCCGTTGGGATGCAGGTTCACCGCTTTGCGGGGTGGATAGGGTATCCGGGTGATCGACGAGGCGGTACGCAGCGGGATTGCGTTCAGCCTTGTCGTGTTGGGCCTGGTGGTGATCTTCGCTCCTTTGATTGCCGAGCGTCTCCGCCTGCCCGGACTCGTCGGGCTGCTGATCGGGGGGGCGCTCATCGGGCCCAACGTGTTGGGGGTGCTCGACGACTTCACTTCGTTGGAGAAGATCGGCGAGATCGGGATTCTCTACCTGATCTTTCTCGCCGGGCTTCAGCTGGACCGGGAGACGTTCAGCCAGTACCGAGGCATCTCCGTCCGGTTCGGACTCATCACGTCGGCCATATCGCTGATGTTGGGAACAATCGTGGCGCTCCAGCTCGGCTTTCACACCCGAGCTGCCATTCTGATTGGGTCGTTCTGGGCGTCGTTCACGCTCATCGCCTATCCAGTTCTTCAGCAATACGACCTTTCGAAGAATCGAGCTGGTGCTGCGGTGATCGGGGCTAGTGCGGTCACCGACACCTTCTCGCTCTTGATTCTGGCGGTGGTGGCCGGTCTCGAGACCGGCGAGCGTACCGGGATGGAGCTGATCTTCGCGATCCTCCTCGGTCTCCTGGTGCTGAGTGCTTGGTGCCTGATCGTGTTGCCCTTTGCTACACGTTGGTTCTTCTCCACCCTGGGACGTGGAAGGGTGTTGCGGTTCATGCTGGTGCTGGTGGGCCTGATGACGGCGGCGGTCGTCGCCGAGGTGGTCGGCATCGAGCCTCTCTTGGGAGCCTTCTTTGCCGGGCTCGGGCTCAACCGTGTGATACCGAACGAGAGCCCGTTGATGGAGAACGTCGACTTTGTTGGCAACGCCTTGTTCATACCGGCGTTTCTCGTATCTGTAGGCCTCCTGTTCGATCCCGCGGTCATGTTCGTGCCGTCGACGCTGTGGCTGGCTTTGTGGTTGAGCGTGGCTCTGGTGGCCGGCAAGGCGATCGCTGCGTGGATCACGGGACGGATGTATCACCTGAGCGGAGCGGAGTCCGGGTTGCTGTTCACGGTCTCGGTGGCCCAAGCGGCGGCGACCCTTGCGGCAACGATCGTCGGACTCGAGCTTGGCCTCTACGAAGAGGACGTGGTCAACGCGGTGATGGTGGTGATTGCGGTCAGTCTGGTAGTCACCTCGGTCGGGACTCCGAAGTATGCAGCGAGGATCGAGCAGCCGGTTGGAGAGGAGCGACGCCTCGGGGAGAAGATAGTCGTAGCGGTGGGCG
>CAZKJJ010000282.1:0-3763 GCA_964553055.1 uncultured Acidimicrobiia bacterium | reverse complement strand
AGTGCTGGAGACGGCGGAGCAATTGGGCTATTCCGGGACCGATCTGGTTGCTCTTATCGACGAGCTGAACCGAATCGAGTCCGAGGCAAAGCGGGGCCGGTTCGAGCGGGGCAGGAGAAGGGCGGTCGGCAGGGCTGCTCGGCGGGAGCAGATCTTCGCCTACCGGGATCACGGCCTCATCGAGGAAGAGATCGCTATCAAGACCCGGCTGTCGATTTAGACGGTTCGGAAATACCTAGAGGAGGAATGATGGAGACATTCACCGTCAACGCAAGCGAGGTCTACGACGAGGTCATCTGGCGGATCTTTGAGGTTCGCCATCGGGCTGAGATGGCCGAGTACGAACGAGGCCTAAGGCAATACAAGAGACAGCTCCGGGGGAGGGAAGAAAAGATGTTCAACGTCTCCGAGAAGCATTCCGGAGTCGCCCTCAGCACGCAAGAGCACCGAGGCTTCCAGCGCAAAGCCAAGAGCATGCGGGAAGCGGCTGAGCATGGCAGTCAAACCGTCACCATTCTGCGACCGGAGAAGCCCAAACCTCCCGCTGTCTGGTACTACGAGGAAAACGAACGTTCCTCCTATTGGGGAACGACTCACGCGGCTCACGCGGCCAACAAGGGTCTCCTGGCCGACTCGCTCTACAACCGAGAGATCCGGCCGAGGAAGGTCTACGAGTTCTCCGAGATCATGTCTCGGGGCGAGTGGCATGACCTGCTCTCCGACCCGATCAGCATCACCGAGGACGGGCAGGTGATAAACGCACAGCACCGGCTCGCGGCCGTCAACCGCGTCAACTGGGAGGACGCCTCAAACGACCCGCTCTTCCTCGTCGTCTGGGGTGTCGATTCAGCCGAGGCCCTACACGCCGATCTGTCTAAGCGCACGGCCCGCGAGCAGGCGACCATCGCCCAGAAGGTGGTTGATGCGGCATGAGCATCGTGGCGGAGAGAAGAGAAGTGCCCGAATCGGCCCGCATGGAAAGCGGTGTCGATCCGGTGATTATCGAGCGTGGAGGGCCCAACCAACACATTCCCCCACCGAACACCCCTGAGCGCGGCGCGAGGCTCCAGAAGCGGCGACGCGAGAAGGCTCGGATCCTCTACGAGCGGGGCAAGGTGCCGCTGGCAATCGGGGCGGTCCTCGGGCTCGGCATGGAGACCGTTGCCCGCTATCTGCGCGAGGGCGGGATCGAGCCTTCGGGCTACCTGACCCTGTCCGACGTGCCGAACGAGAAGGTGCGAAAGTGGGATGAGCTTGAGGGCGACACCAGGGAACGGATACTCGTTCTGAGGCGGGCCGGGATCGTTCCCCTTGCCATCGCAGCCGTTCTCGACAAAAGCCCTTCTACGGTCGCTAACGATCTGCGCGATCTTCACAGAGAGGGACTGCTCGACCCGGTGCCGTCGTATCTCTCCAGAGAGTGACTCATAGAGTGCCGATACCCACTTGGCAACTCGAGCCCCTTGACGCCGTCAGCTCCCGGTCCTATCGTGGACGGCGACTCTTTCAAATGCCCCGGCAGCGCAGGCACGCTCCGGGGCCGGACACCAGGAGGAACCCCTGATGTCGAGCAAGAACGGTAACGGCTGGACCCGTGGTCCGATGCGGGACGGGGTCCGCGAAAGGCGTAATGCCGAGACGGGCGAGGTCGTCTTTGAATTCGCCTTCCAGGATCACGAGGGCAAGAAACGCTGGCAGACCGTTCAGAAGGGCGGTCGTCGGGAGGCTTTGCGGCTACGGCAGCTGCGGATTGCCGAGGTGAAGAAGATGAAGGACGGCCTTGTCGCCGCCCCGACCAAGTTGACGCTCGGTGAGGTCTTCGAGTTGTGGAAGGCTGGTGAGAGCGACGAGGGTCGGACGCTCAGGGAGCAGGTCGGCCAATGGCACAAGCACATCGAGTCTGCTTTCGGAGAGGTTGAGGTTCAGAAGATCAATTCCCAGCGTGTTCTGGTCTTCGAGCACGGGCTTCGCGACAAGGGCCTCTCGCACAGCACCATTCGGAACATCAGGATCACGTTCGGAAAGGTCATCGGCCATGCGCGTTTCCTCGGGCTGATCTCCTCGAACCCGCTTCGGGATTTGGCCGACTTCCGCAGAGAGACGGGCAAGCGGGAAAGGCGTGATGACGATAGGCGGACTCGCGTTTTCAGTCGGGAGGAGACCGCGGCGATTCTCCGCAAGGCTTCCCCGCAGGTCGAGCCGATTATCCGCTTGGCTCTTCTGACTGGGATGCGTCAGTCAGAGATACTCGGGCTGCAGTGGCGAGACGTAAACCTCAGCGAGAACTACATCGACGTGACGGTTCAGCTTTCGAGAGCGACCAGAGACGAGCCTGCGCGGCGGGTCAAGCTGAAGACGACGAACTCAAAGCGGCGGATCGGGCTGGATGCCGAAGCGAAGAGGCTCCTGATCAATCACAAGGCTGATCGCATGGCAGTCGGCTTCGCCGGGGAAAATGACTGGGTCTTCGGGACGGACGGGGGCAATTCGCTCTATTACCGGAACGTCATCAGGGGCTGGAACCGAGCGTGTCGGCTGGCTGGTGTCGAGGATGCCAAGTTCCACGATCTTCGCCGGACGCACGTCTCGATCCTGATCGCGAGCGGCAAGGACGTCGTGTTTGTCCAGCGGCGAGTCGGTCACGCCGATCCAACGACGACCCTAAGCCGCTACTCGTTTCTCTGGGACGGAAAGCGCCAGGACGACGAACTAGGGACGACATTGCGATGGCGCTGAAAGGCATCCTTTGACAGAAGCAGCCAATTCGTCCAGGCACGACTCCAACTAGGACCGAGACCGACGCGAGCAAGGCGCTTCTAGGAAACGAATGCCTTCCGAACAGATGCAGCTGTCCATCTGTTCGTGCCGTGAATCGTTGGAACCTTCTGCGCGTTCAGCTTCTCGGCGATCTCCGCCAGCGACATGCGCTTCCGGAGCATCGCGTTGATCTTCATCCGCGATCCGTAGTCACGTTGGTTGCAGCGCAGATGCGCGAGCCGGACGTTGTCGGGCGTGAGGTGACCTCCGCGCGACTTGAGTGTCGGATAGTGGTCGGGCGTCGGCGACCAATCGGAAAGCGAGGATTTCGGGTCGAAGTACTCACGACCCCGGAAGCTGTAGCACTGGGGCATCTCGCAACGCACATCGATGATCTGGCCATCCCGGGCAGCTTGCAAGAGGACTCCGCGAACTCCCAGGGCCTTGAGCTTCTCAACTGGGGTTTGAGGGACCTGTTCTTCGTCGTTCATGCGCGGGTTCCCAGCTCTCGAGTTATCCGGGCTCATGGGATCGCGCTTCCCTCGGCCACCTGTTGTTCGAGCAGGGCGCTCATGATCGGCCGGTAGGTCTTCCAGCGGCGGCGGAAGATCACCTTGTCGAAGAAGTTGCCTTGGATGCGTCGCTCGAGGAACGCCTGCCCCTCGCCGTCGATGATAACGCGACCCTCCTCGGGTGCCTTGGTGATGTGGCCGAAGGTGGTCAGGTCGCGGATGACCCCTGCTCGGAGAAGACTGTCTGCGGTGTTTTGAGGCGATGAGGGGTTCGACCCCACGATGAACTCCCTCATCTCCGCGCGGGTGGCTTCCCGGCCCGCCCGAGGCGAGGAGATCGGGGATCCTGCTCTCGGATTAGCTAGTTAAGGACGCCGGCCCGGTGGCTGTGTAACCGCTTGTGTAACCACTCGGGCGTCAACCTGTGACTATCGGGGACAATCCGCCGGACTGGCAGAAACATAAAAGCCCTGGAAATGAACACTTGTGACCAT
>CAZKJJ010000281.1:2156-3782 GCA_964553055.1 uncultured Acidimicrobiia bacterium | reverse complement strand
CCCGGCGCTCATCGGATGGCAGGACGACCCCGAGCGTCTCGTGCCACAGCATCCGGTGGTCGCCGGGCTCCAGCACGACCTGGCGGGGATGCGGCTCGGGAGGTCAGACAGGGTGTTCGAGGCGCTCCTGCCGACGATCCTCGCCCAGAAGGTGGTGGGTAAGGAGGCCAAGAGGAGCTATCGGCGCCTCGTGACCCGCTACGGAGAGCAGGCTCCTGGCCCCATCCCCTTGCGGATCCCGCCGGCGCCCCAGATACTGGCCCGGATTCCCTACTACGACTTCCATCCCCTCGGCGTGGAACGGAGGCGCGCACGCACCGCGATCTGGGCAGCGAGGCACGCAGGAAGCTTGGAGCTGCTGGGGGAGCTCTCTCTCGAGGAGGGCTACCAGAGGCTCCGGGCACTCCCTGGTGTCGGCGTGTGGACGGCAGCCAAGGTCATGGCGGAGGCGGTGGGCGACAGGGACGCGGTGCCGCTTGGGGACTACCACCTGCCGAACATCGTCTCCTGGGCGCTGGCTGGGGAGCCGCGAGGCGACGACGATAGGCTGCTCGAGCTCTTGGAGCCATACCGTGGCGAGCGGGGGAGGGTGATCAGGATGCTGAAGGAGGCTCACGTCACGGCCCCCGCCTACGGACCTCGCGCTCCGCTACGCCAGTTCGAGAAGAGCTAGAGAGCCAGCACCAGGGCCGTGTCGATGACCAGGCCCGCCAGGAACAGGCTCCCGAACCGCCTGTTGTGCAAGAACGCGAAGCTCACGTACCACAGCGGCCACGCCTCTGCCGGGTAACCCTCGGGAGGCCCCCCCGGCTTGGGAGCGGTGAACACCTGCCAGAGTTGCCTGAGCCGGCCGACGGCCAAGAACACCAGCAGCAGCGGCCATCCCAGGGCACCTGTCAGCACGAGCCAGACGACCGCCACGTACTGGGTGACGACCAACCCGATAGCCACCAGACGGGCGGCGCGCTCGCCCAACAGGACGGGGAGCGTCCGCACCCCGAGCTTGCGGTCGAAGGGGATCTTGTCGATGTGCTTCCCGAAGAGGACCGTGGTCACCCCGAGCGCATAGATGCATCCCGTCAGGACCACGTTCCAGTCCCATCCTCCCGTCACGACGTAGTAGCCACCCCCGACCATGAGGGGACCCCACACCGCGAAGACCACGAGCTCCCCGAGGCCGATGTGCTTCAGCGGCCACGTATAGAAGAGGAGGAACAAAGCGCCCAGCCCCAGGAAGACCAGTGTCAGCGTGCTGGTGGTCGACACGAGATACAGGCCGATCGCCAACGAGACCGATCCCGTCAGGACCGTCATGACCACGGCTTGCCGCGTCGTCATGTAGCCGTCCTCGACTGGCTGGGGCCCGTACTGCGTGCGGAAGGCATTGTCCCGATCGACGCCTGTCCAGTGATCTGTCAAGTCGTTGACCAGGTTGTTCGTGGCGTGAGCGAGGATCAGGCCGACGGTCATGAGCAGCCACATCACAGAATCGAATTGCTCTGCCCGGACCGCCAGGATTCCTGCGATCGCCGCAGACAGGAACGTCATGACCAGCACCGCGGCCCTCGTGGCAATCAGCCACCTGGCGAGCACGTCGAGCTGCTGCCACTCGCTCTTGGTGAGGTG
>CAZKJJ010000281.1:0-2146 GCA_964553055.1 uncultured Acidimicrobiia bacterium | reverse complement strand
GGATGCCGCGGAGTGCCTCCCGCCAGAGGCCGACCGTCTCCTTGAGTGATCGCTGCTCTACCGTCACCGGGGCCGATTGTATTCCCTCTCGGGATCACCCAGAACGGCGACCGGCAGCGAGACGCTCCAACAGCAAGTGCACGACCCAGTTCGCAGCCTGTCCCCACGACTCGGCCTGAAGCCGGACCGCGGCCTCGTCCAGGAGCTCGCCTAACCCGAGGTAGTGGAAGCTGACCGCCTTGCGGACTCCGAGGTCGCCCGCTGCGACTGCATCCTGCCTCCCGAGTCCGCGGGCGAGGAGCCAGTCCGCGGTCCACCTTCCGATGCCCTTCACCGTTGTGACCCTTCTGATGACGTCATCGTTCGTCAGGCTGCCCAGACCACGTAGGAGCCCCGACTCGGCGGATTGGGACAGAGCGACGATGGTCTCAGCCTTGCGCCGGGTGAACTGCAGGCCACGGAGCTCGGTCGGATCGACACCCGCCAGCACCTCGGCGGGAGGAAACTCCCACACGGGCTCGGCGAGGATCGTGTGCCGCAGCCCGTACTCCTCGACGAGGCGAGCACATGTGGTGGTGGCCCACGTCAGGTTGACCTGCTGGGCGCAGATCGCTCTGATCACCATCTCGCAGGGATTGGGGACGAGCGGTGGGCGCAGTCCCTCGAACTCCTTCAGCAGACCAGACACCTTCCGGTCGCGGGACGCCAGTTCCAGCACAGGGGCGAACGGGACGGCGTCGGAGAGCCGCCGGCGGAGATCGTCGAGGGCCCGTTCGACCCCCGAGGAAGCCGTGACGACGATCGCACCATGGTCTTCTTGGTGGGCGCGGTAGGGAATCGACTGATCGGCGACTCGGAAGTAGGCGCCGCCGCGGACCACGTTGGCAGGATCCTGCCCCCAGCGATGGTGACGTTCCACCGATCTGCGGAGGCTCAGGGGCCGCGAGGGCGCCCAGGTCAAGGTGCCCACTCGAGGTCACCGCGGTCGAGACCTTCGGCGGCTGGTCGGTCGAGCAGCCAAGTGACATCGGATGCTCCCTCCATCACCAACGCTGCGGGGAGGTCGGAGCCCCCGGCCAGGACGTCTGCCACGGTTGGCGCCTTGTCGCCTCCGGCGACGAGGAACACGATCCGCCTGGCGGCGTGCAGCAAGTGAAGCGTCGCGCTGAGCCGCCAGGCCTCCAGTCCCTCGACCCAGTTGGCGACGTACAGACGCACCCGCTCTCCGAGGGCATCCGTTCCTGGAAAGAGGCTGGCTGTGTGCCCGTCTCTTCCAAGGCCGAGCAGGATCAAGTCTGCCCGGTGGAGGCCGTCTTCCAGAGGGAGGAGCCGTTTGAGCTCGTGCTCGTAGCGGAGCGCAGCCTTCCTGGGCGACCCATCGGCCGCCCACGGGACGGCGTGCAGCCTCGCAGGCACGTGCGCGAAGAGGAGGCGCCAGGCTGCTCCCCCGTTCGACTGCTCGTCCGAGAAGGGAACCCAGCGCTCATCGGCCGGGAACGCATCGACTCGTTCCCACGGCAGCGGACGCCGCCTGAGCAGCTCGTACATACGACCAGGTGTGGTCCCTCCCGCCAGTCCAAGCGTGAAGGTGCCGCTGTGCTCCACCACGAGCGAGGCGATCAGGTCGGCGGCGCCGACCGCGAGGCGATCCGGATCCGGATAGACGATGAGGCGCACTGAGGCGGCGAGCATAGGTGCGAGACTGATGGCCATGGTGCTGGCGGACGCAGGTCTCTTGGACGGAAGGCCCGCCACGACCCACTGGCAGAAGCTGGATCTGGCCGCGTCGCTCGGGAATGGCATCGACGTTCGACCTGATGAGCGCTTCGTGGAAGACGGGCGGTACATCCAGTACGACCCGGAGCCGCCCGTGTGAAGGTCGAGATCCCCTGGGAGTACGAAGGCAGAGAGGGTGTGGTCGAGGGCCTGCTTCGAGAAGGGAGACAGGAGACATCCATTCTCCTCGCACATGGAGCAGGTGCAGGCCAGGCTCATCCTGGGGTCACTGCCCTCAGGGACGGCCTGGCTGATGCCGGCTACACCGTCCTCACGTTCAACTACCCGTACGCTGAGGAGGGTAGAAGACGGCCTGACAGGTCAGAGGTGCTGCTGGCCACTCACAGGGCTGCCGCGGGGCATCTGCGTC
>CAZKJJ010000280.1:0-3790 GCA_964553055.1 uncultured Acidimicrobiia bacterium | reverse complement strand
CCCTCGACCGCGGGCGCCTGGGTGAGCCGCTCAGCCTCGTCGAGCACGTAGAGCTGGAAGCGCCCATCCGCCACCCGGTCTGACAGGAAGGCGAGGCGCGTGCCGTCAGGTGACCAGCGGGCGAGCCGATCGTTGCGCGGCCCTTCTGTGACCTGCCGGACCTGGCCGCTTGCCAGGTCGGCCACGTAGATACGGGCCTGGGCGGGACCGGTCAGGTCATCGAAGTGGTCGCCGGTGAAGGCGGCACGGGAACCGTCTGGGGACACGTCCACCTCGGACGCATCCGTTGGCTTGCCAGCGCCGGGAGCGTGAAGGTCCGAGAAGAAGTGCTCCACTTGCCGGTAGAGGTCGGTGGCCCGCAGGTCTCGATCCAAGAGGCTGCTCAATGTAATGGCCGAGTTCCCTTCAGCCCCACCTCGCCCAGTCTGCCCATGTTCGAACGGAATCCCTACTCGACGAAGCCCGAGAGGTCCAGACACAGCATGAGCGAGTCGGGCACCGCAGGATAGGAAGCGCGCACCACCTCGCGAATCTCATCCTCGCTCAGGGCGGTGCCGCTCCACACCGCCGCGTAGACCCGGCCCCCATCTGTCGGCTCACCCACGAAGAGCGCAGCCTCCAACTGGCGGGTGAACCCTGCGGTGAGGATCACCCAATCGTCTCCGGCAACGATCTGGGAGACGACCACTTCCGACGGAACGATTCCCGCCGCGATCAGGTCAGCCTCGGTGGCGACGAGCTCCTCGACGACGGCCATGCCTTCGGGGGAGGCAGGGACGATGGAGACGGCGTCGCAGTCGACCTCCGCCGCCACCTCGGTGGTCGTCACAGAAGGAGCGAGAGTGAGGCCCGGTGCCGTCGTCCCAGGCGCGGGCACGGTCTCAGCGGCAGGGAACGTAGGCTCGACGGCAGCGGGTTCTGCATCTCCTGAGGTGGCTGCACCGAACCCGAGGATCCCGGACATGAGTCCGACAGCTACCAGGGCAACGACGACTGCGGCGGCGGCAGGGCTGGCCACCCATATCCACCAGGGACGGCGCCGTCCAGCCGGGCCCCACGAGGGCACAGCCTCCGGATCAGGAAACGGGGGAGCCTCCGGCGCACCTTCCGCCAGCTCCCGGACGGCAGCGCGGATGGACTCGTCGACCGTCATGCCAGCTTCATTCGTAGCTTGTCCCTGGCCCTACCGAGGTGTTGTCGTACCGATCCCGCCGAGATCCCCAGTCGCTCGGCGATGCTGTTCTCGTCGAGGTCCTCCCAGTAGGCCAGGAACACCACCGCCCGCTGCCGGACGCTGAGGCTGCCGACCGCCTCGAGCACCTCGGGACGCACCTCGGGCGGATCCATCTCTGGTCTTCCGGCCTGTCGTGCCTCTCTGGCTTGGCGCCGCATCGTAGACCGGTACTGCGACCGGGCCTCGTTCACCACCGACCGGTACAGGTATGCCCGATGGTTGAGCACCTCTGGCCAGCTCTTCGACGTGATGGCCTTGAGGAAGGCTGAGGAGACGACGTCCTGAGCGTCGGATGGTCCGACGAGTCCGGTGGCGAACCGCACCAAGCCATCGGCGTGTTGCCGATAGATCTCGGCGTCCCGGTCCCGATCTATGGCCACCGAGTGGTGAGTCTGCCATGGAGAACTCGGGGCTGCCGGCTCAGGAAGCGTCTGATGCGCGGTGCGGCTCAGGGCTGAACTGTGGGGGCCAGGAGCGACGGGTCCATGGTCACGGGCTCGGGTAGCCGGACCAGCTCATCCACCGTTGTGGTGTCGAAGACTCTGAGCTGCGAGAGCTCGCCTGTGGCATACGGAGCCAACAGGATCGCCTTCGCTTCGTTGGCGGGGCCCTCGGTGATGCCGAACAGCGTTCGATCGAAGACGAACGAGGCCGAGGCCGGCCACGGCTCCCAGGACCACAGCTCGGACAGGGTCGTTGGATCCAGCACGTTCACCCGGCGTGAGATGATGTCGACCTCTTCCCCATCGATCTCCTCGCCGACGATGAGCAGAGCTTCCTGATCCCACAGCATCGCTGACACCTGGAATTCCAGTCTCCGCTCCGCGGACAGGGGCTGACCTTGGTCGAGGTCGAAGATCGTGAGGCCCGTGGTCTCCGTCTTCCAGTCCACCTCAGCGAGCGCCAGCTTCGAGCCCTCGAGCACCACGTGCACGTCGCCCTTGCCTTCCTCGAGGTCTCCCCTCGGAAGCTGGTGGATGACCCGTTGCTGCTGCGTGTCCAGCTCGAACGCGATCAGGCCTCCATCCTCGACCGAGGTCACCACCGCCCACTTCGAGGAGAGGGCGCTCCCTCCCTGCGCCCATGGCCCTTCGAGAAGTCGGGGGCTGCCGTCCATCAGTTGGAGGTAGCCGGAGTACACGGGGTCTGCATGAGGGTCCTCGTCCTCGGGGAAGCCCTCCTCCAGCGCACCTTCTTTGAGCGGGTAGTCGACGTCCGCGACCTTGACGATCACGTCGTGGCCCTCCCCGTCGCGACAGACCACGTCCTGGATGGCGCTGGTTTCCATCTCCGAGACGACCTCGAGGGTCGGGACGTCCCACACCGAGATTCGCGTGCCGTCCAGAACCGCGGCGAAGCGCCGCCCTCCAGGGCAGACGGCGATGTCCCCCACGAAGTCGGAGACGGTCCGGTGCGCCAGGGTTCGTCCTGAGGGGTCGAGCGACAGGAGTTGGGAGGTGACGATGCCGTCGTCCGAGAACTGGAACCCCACGGCCAGGTACGCCGCGGGACCCTCAGCGCCGGGTGTCTGCGTCTCCAGGAAGGGACCTCGTACCGCCGGCAGCGCTTGGACCGTCATGATCACCACCAGCAGGATCAGAGGCCCCCCGACACCCACCGCGACCAGACGTTTCTGGCCCGCTCGACCGGAGACGGTCTCTAAGCGCTGGACCGCCTTGGCCATCTTGTCGAGCTTGTAGAAACGGCGGGCCCACCAGGATCCGGGCCTGGCGAGCCGGAAGGCCGCCACCGCCGTCGTGAAGGTGAAGAACTCGGCCGCCACGAACAGCAGCGGAGGAACCGGGTTCCAGAGACCTCCCGCCTCGGCTCCGTATGCCCCAAACCCCAGCAGGATCCCTCCGAGCCACAACGCAACGAAGCCGTACTTCCCCTTGAGGAGGCACACCGGCATCGTCAGGATGGTGAGGCCTGCCAACGGGAGCAGCAGGATCGCCACGATCGAGGCGGCATCGAAGCTTCCGTTGGCCAAGAGGATCAAGCACCCTCCCTCGTCCCACACAAGACGCCGCCGGCAGGCCGGTGTGCTGACGTCGATGTCAGTGGCTCAGCACGCCGGCGCCGTCTGTCGGACACAGACCGTCTCGAGAGGAGGTGGAGCGCGGCGGTGAGGACAGCGCCCCGCGTCGGCCTCCTCGACTCCCTCCCGACAGTGTCAGCGCGGCAGGCCGGTGGTGACGTCGTACTCTGGATGGGCATCTTCACATGACCGACTTCCGGGACGAGCAGATCCGAGCGGCGGTGCGCGAACTCGCAGAGGCTTCCCCGCTGCCCCCGCCGTTTCCTGCGCCTGCGGCCCTGAAGTCTCCTCCGCGCCGGACCAGATGGGCGTTCGCCCCTGCCGCTGCCGCTGTGGTCGTCGCAGTGCTGGGCCTGGCGACGTTCGTACTCCCCGGCGGGGAGGAAGCAGCCACCACAACCGCACCGACCGGGTCCCCGACGGAGACCGCGCCCGCGGAGACGACCCCCCAGACCGTGCCCGGCACGACTGCCGGGGGCGGCGGCAGTGTCGACCTGTCTGGGCATCTGGCAGCGCTC
>CAZKJJ010000279.1:0-3797 GCA_964553055.1 uncultured Acidimicrobiia bacterium | reverse complement strand
CGACGAGGAGGCGGAGGCCGTCACGCTGATGACGCTCCACAACGCCAAAGGGCTCGAGTTCGCGGTGATCTTCATGGTCGGCCTCGAGGACGGCGTGTTTCCTCACATGCGCTCGCTTGGTGACCCCCGTCAGCTCGAGGAGGAGCGGAGGCTCTGCTACGTCGGGCTGACCAGGGCACAGAAGCGGCTGTTCCTCTCCCACGCGTGGAGCAGAGCCCTGTTCGGCAGCACACAGTTCAATGCACCGAGCCGGTTTCTCGGTGAGATCCCGAAGGAGCTCCTCGAGGTAGCCAAGCGGGAGAGGAAGCAGGCGCGTGCTGGCAACGGCGGCGCCCAGGTCTCGGACCTGGCAGCCGGCGACAGGGTACGGCACGATCGTTGGGGGCTGGGGTTGGTGACTCAGATCAACGGTTCGGGCGATCGGGCTGAGGCGGTCGTGGAGTTCGAGCATGCAGGCACCAAGCGTCTCTTGCTGGTCTGGGCACCGTTGGAGCGGGTATGACCGTCGGTCTCTTGGACACCGTTCTCAGGCTTGGCGCTGCCGCCCTGCTGTCAGGGTTGATCGGCTTCGAGCGGGAATTCCAGCAGAAGCCCGCGGGCATTCGAACGCACATGCTCGTGGGGTTGGGCTCGGCGCTGTTCGCGATCGTCTCGCTGGTCTCCTTCGAGGCACAGGACCCTTCCCGGATCGCGGCAGGCGTCGTCACGGGGGTGGGCTTTCTCGGGGCGGGGGCCATCTTTCGCGAGGGCCAGTTCGTCAGGGGCCTTACGACCGCTGCCGGGCTCTGGGTCGTGGCAGGGATCGGGCTGGCGGCGGGAGCGGGTGACGTCGCACTGGCAGCGGTCGCCACGGGCGTGGCATTGGCGGTGCTTCTCGTGCTCGGCACGGTCGAGCGGATCATGGGCCCGAAGGGCGGTGCTCGAGCAGAGGTCAGGGTGTTCGTGGCGGATCTCGACGTCGTTGGGAGGGCGATGAAGGTCGCCACGAGACACGATCCGACTCTCCTCGACGTCGCCTACGAGGCTGGAGAGGGCGAAGAGGTCGGATGTCTCGTCCTTCAGGTCGACGAGAAGCGAGCAGATGTCATCGCCGCGTTGGTACGCGCCGTGCCGGGGGTCACCCGCGTCGAGAAGGAGGCGTAGGAACTCCATCGGGCCGGCGCTCGCGTCCACGTTCCGACCCTCCCCGAGTGGTGCGCCGTCGAGAGGCCGACTTCAGTCGCCGACCTGGTTTCGGCGACCTCGGTCGAGTGCTGCGAGGAGCTCGTGGAAGGAATCGGCGAACTTCTGCACGCCTTCCCGCTCCAGTGTCTCGGTCACATCGTCGTAGTCGATCCCGGCTTCGGCGAGAGCCTCCAGGGTCGTGGAGGCTCCTGCGATGTCGTCTGCGCCGAACGGCTCGGGTTCGGGCCCGTGATCCTCGTAGGCATCCAGGGTGGACCGCGGCATCGTGTTCACGGTCTGCGCTGCCACCAGCGTGTCGACGTAGAGGGTGTCCCGGTATGCGGGGTTCTTGGTGGAGGTGCTGGCCCAGAGTGGTCGCTGCACTGCTGCTCCCACACGCTTCAGACTGTCCCATGCCTCGCCATCGAACGTTCTCTGGAAGAGACCAAAGGCTGCCCTGGCGTTGGCCACCGCGGTCTTGCCTCGAAGCGCAAGCGCCTCAGGCGTTCCGATTGCCTCGAGACGGGGATCTGTCTCGGTGTCGAACCGCGATACGAAGAACGATGCGACCGAGTTCACCGAGGAGGAGTCCCCGCCGAGATCGACGAGCTTTCTGAGGCCCGCAAGGTAGGCATCCATGACCTGCTGGTAGCGCTCGAGAGAGAAGATCAGCGTCACGTTGACGGAGATCCCCTCCGACGTGAGCTGCTCGATGGCAGGAACCCCCGCCGCGGTCGCAGGGACCTTGACGAGGAGGTTCGGTCGATCGACCCGCTTCGCCCACTCCCGAACCTCGACGACCGTGGCGTCTGTGTCGTGTGCCAGCTCTGGGGACACCTCGACGGAGACCAGGCCGTCCCTGTGCCCGCTCGCCTCCCAGGTCTCCCCGAGGACGTCGCACGCCTGCTGGATGTCGCGGGTGATCAGAGACGAGTAGATGTCTGCCAAGGGAGCTCCCGCCTTCGCTTCGGCTGCGAGCTGGCGCTGGTAGTGCTTGGAGCCTCCGATGATGGCACCGGCGAAGATGGTCGGGTTCGAGGTGACACCGGTCACGAACTGGCCTGCCACCCGTGTGGCGAGCTCACCAGAGTTGATCAAGTCTCGGCTGAGCTCATCTATCCAGATACTCTGGCCTGCCGCGACGAGGGCAGCGAGCTTCGACATACTCAAGTCAACCATACGCGGGCGCAGGCATTCCTTCGAGGCGGTCGGTGTGGACAGGCTGAGTAATCTCAGCGCATGCCTCGGAGGATCCTCATCGCCAAGCCTGGCCTGGACGGCCACGACCGGGGCGCAAAGGTCATTGCGAGGGCGCTCCGCGATGCAGGCAACGAAGTGATCTACTCGGGCCTCCATCAGACCCCTGAGCAGATCGTCGACACTGCGATCCAGGAGGACGTTGCCGCCATCGGGCTCTCGGTCCTGTCAGGCGCTCACATGACATTGTTCCCGAAGGTCGTGGAACTGCTCGAAGAGCGAGGGGCATCCGACATCGTGGTGTTCGGAGGCGGGATCATCCCTGACGAGGACATCGCCAAGCTCGAGGCTGCGGGCCTGGCCGCGATCTTCACGCCAGGCGCCTCCCTGGGCGAGATCACCCGCTGGGTGGCAGCCCACATCCCGGAGTCCTGACCCCGGTGGATCTTCTCGAGTACCAAGGCAAGGAGCTCCTGGGAGGGGTCGGGGTGGCCGTGCCTCCAGGCGAGATCGCGGACTCCCCCGAGAAGGCGATGGAAGCGGCCAGGAAGCTCGGTGGCCACGTCGTCGTCAAAGCCCAAGTGCCGGTCGGTGGCAGGGGAAAGGCGGGAGGCATACGCATCGCGCAGGATCCCGCCGCAGCAGGGGAGGTGGCGCACGAGATCCTCGGCATGAGCATCGGGGGCCACACGGTGGCCAGCGTGTGGGTCGAGCCGGTCTCGGACATCACCGCCGAGTACTACGCCTCCTTCACCCTCGACAGATCCGTGCGCCAGCATCTCGGCATCGTGAGCGCCAGAGGCGGTGTCGACATCGAGGAGGTGGCGGCCACCGATCCGACTTCGGTCGTGAAGGTGCACATCGATCCGGTGCTGGGACTCACGAGGTGGCAGGCCACCGAGCTGGTCTATCGCGCAGGCCTCGACTCCACGGCAGCCGACGAATGTGTCGAGACGCTCCTTGCTCTCTATCGAGCCTTCGTGTCGCTGGACTGCGACCTCGTCGAGGTGAATCCGCTGGTCGTCACCCGAAATGGCAGGGTGCTGGCTCTCGATGCCAAGGTGACGCTCGACGACAGCGCTTTCTTCAGGCATCCAGGCTTCGCGGACCTCGCCCTGGGGCACCAGGTCGATCCGATCGAGGAGATGGCCCGCGATCGCGGCCTCAACTTCATAGCCCTCCAGGGCGAGATCGGCATCATCGGGAACGGAGCGGGCCTGGTCATGTCCACCCTCGACGTCGTTTCGCTGGTCGGTGGAACGGCCGCCAACTTCCTGGACGTGGGCGGCGGCGCAGGGGCGGACACGATCACTGCTGCCCTGGAGGTGCTCACCGCGGATCCCTCCGTCAAGTCGGTCCTCGTCAACATCTTCGGCGGTATCACCAGATGCGACCTGGTAGCGCGCGGGATCCTCGATGCTGTCTCTCAGATGGAC
>CAZKJJ010000278.1:0-3803 GCA_964553055.1 uncultured Acidimicrobiia bacterium | reverse complement strand
TCTGGAGCCTCGTCGGCGATGTTCTCGAGGCCGAATCTCTTGAAGATGTAGCCCAGCAAGGTCATCGAGTTCGCGCTGTACAGGGTGGCGTCTACCTCGTGGTAGACACTGAGGGTCTCACGACTCGCCGGCACGGACGCCAAAGTGTCCGCCAGCTCGGATGACATCGACTCGACGAGGCGGCCGGCCTCCTCGAGGTGTCCGGTCGCCTTCCCCACCTCCAGGATCTGGCGGTCCATCTCGGCAAGGGTCGACGCAGGGCCGAGGACGAGGGCCGCTATACCCACCCGCTCCAAAGCCTCTACCTCCCCATGGGTATCGAAGGCCAGGATCACCAGATCCGGATCGAGGACAGCGACCTCCTCGACATTGAAGTTGAAGGCATCCACCTTGGCAGTCGTGGTCGCCTCCGGCGGGTAGTCGCTGGTCACGTCTGTTCCGACGACTTGGCCGGCCGCGCCGATCTCGTACAGGATCTCCGTGTGTGTGGCTGACAGCGAAACGAGGCGAGCGGGCCGCTCCTCGATGAGAATGACCCTGCCGTCCGTCCCCGTCACGTTGGCAGGGAAACCAGCCTCCTCCGGCTGGCTTGGGCTCACGAGATCGGCACTTGCAGAGCAAGCCGCCATCAACGCCAGGAACAGCGGGAGCACCTTCCGCATACATCATCCTCCGTTGCCGGGGATGAAGGGGGTTCGTGCCGAGCACAAACTGCCCTTCGTCCGAGGACACGTCAGTGACCGAGGGGCAGGCGACCTGGCTCGTCCCTTGGAGGGCTTCACAGTTGCGGGACAGCGCCGGATTCCAACCGGCTTCGCTATTACTCCCTGATGGGACCCCTTCGGTGCCCGTTGGCGGGCCGCCGCCACGTTAGCCGCCTCCGGATACACTCGTCGCGATGACCCTCCGAAGGCTCGGCTCGCTGATGACGATGGCCGCGATCCTTCTGCTCTTGTTACGGCTGCGCGGGCGGGCGCCGAGGCGCTGGCAGCCCATCGACCCGACGGCGTGAGGGTCGCGGTCCTCGCCCAGACGGCTCTGGCCGTCCGGACTGTGCGCGTCTTGGCCGCGGAGCCCTCCGTAGAGGTGGTCGGCCTGGTCGAGGGATCCGTCCGAGCGGTTGCGGACTCCCGGAGCGTCCGCTGGGCCGAACTGGAGCACTGGGACGTTCTCGTCTCCGATGGCCCCCTTCCTGACGGAAGGACACCGGAGACGCGTGTCGTGACAGCCGACCTCCTGCCGAGGGACCAGCAGATCTCAGGAGCGAACCTCGTCGTAGGGATCGGGGGCTCGTTGGCTGCGCTCGAGCTTGCACGCTCCGAGCAGCCGACGTCGATCCTGGTCGCTCATACTTCGACAGGGCAACTCCTGTACCGGGGTGAGCGGTTCCGTTTCCCTGCACCTGTCGGTGCTCTCTACGCCCGCAGGACCAGCACCGACCACCTTCCGGAGGGGATCGACCTCGTCTTCGAGGCACCGCTGCCTCGGGCCTGGGCTGGAGTTCTCATTCAGGCGTCCGCTGCCTCCGAGATCAGGATCGTCGGTGTAGCAGACGACAGGCAGTTCCTGGAGGCGATAGCGCTTGCCTCAACTGCCATCGCCACCGGCCGGGGCGCCTACCCGGGCACGGCGGCGCGCTCCTACGAGGCTCCTGCCGCCTTCCTCGAGGCCGCGGTCGCCTCCGGTCTGACCGTCGCCTCATACTCGCTTCCCTCCTGAGGCGACCCTTCCGACTCCTCCTGCTCCTCCTCCGGCTGCTGCCCGATCGCCTCGGTCTCAGCCGTGGGTAACTCCACGACATCTCCTTCCGAAGCCGGCAAGGGAGCCTGCCACGTCTGCGCCGGCCGGACGGCCATCGGCGGAACGTTGTAGGTCTCCTCGAGCACGACGACCTCGACACCGCCCACGATGTCAGAGACCAGGTTGTAGATCACTGCAGCGAGCGTGACCAGGCCGGTCATCAACACCGTCCAGACGACACCGATGAAGACCACGATCAGGAACCACCGGTCGGTGTTGCCGAAGATGGTGTCTCCTTCGTCGAGGAGCGTCAGCCGCGTCGCTACGTCGTCGAGCCCCTGGGGAATGCCAACGTTGTTGGCCACTGCCCAGAGAATGACCATACCGAGCACCAAGGCGAGTGCAGACACGGCGAAGAAGACGAACGACACCTTGAGGACAGTCCAGGGGTCGATCTTGCGGACGATCCGCCGCACTCGACGAACACCAGCCATGACGCGATCCGATCCTAACCCCGAGGTCCGCATTGTCCGACGACCGGACCCTCCTCTAACGGAGGGCGGAGCCGTCGGGTTCCTGGTCTGGCACTCAGGTGGCCTCTTCTGGGTCGACTTCTGAGTCGACGAGGGCCAGACCTGCCACGCGAGTGCCCTCTGGAAGGTGCATCACCCGCACGCCGCTGGCCTCACGCTTCTGCCTGCTGATCTCGCTGACGGAGGTTCGAATCCCCACTCCTCCGGACGAGATGACGAACACCTCCCCGGAGGCCGGTACGACCCTCGCCGCCGCCAGGGTCCCTCTGACTCTGGTGAGCTTGATCGCCTTGACGCCAAGGCCACCACGCTTCTGTGAAGGGAACATCTCGAGCCTCACGCGCTTGCCATAGCCGGATGACGTCAGGAGCAGCACCTCGTCGCCTTCCACGTTCGAGGCTGAGCCCACGACGTGGTCCCCTTCCCTGAGACGGATTCCTCGTACGCCCTGCGTCGCCCTTCCCATCGGCCGGAGTCCACTCTCAGAGAACCTGATGCCCTGACCTGCTTCGGTGAAGATCAGTAGATCGTTGGCACCCGTCGTCTTGTGAACTGCAACGACCTCGTCGCCCTCCTGGAGCTTGATGGCGATCAGCGACGCTTGGCGCGAGTCGTACTCGGAGAACGCCGTCTTCTTCACCTGGCCTCGCTTCGTCACCATCACCAGATACCGAGAGGTCTCATAGTCACGTGTGTCGACGACGGCCTCGATCCTCTCGTCTGGGTCGAGCGGAAGGACGGACTGCGCCAGCACGCCCTTCGAAGTCCTTTCCTTCAGCGGGATCTCGTGGGCCCGTACCCGGTGCACCTTGCCCTTGTTCGTGAAGAACAGCAGGTAGGCATGCTGGGAGGTGCGGAGAATATGGGCAACGACATCGTCCTCGCGGACCTCGGCTGCCTTGACGCCTCGACCGCCACGGCCCTGAGCGCGATACGTCGAGGCCAGCACCGACTTCACGTAGCCGTTGGAGGACACCGTGACGATGACCTCCTCGTCTGCGATGAGGTCCTCGAGCGACAGCTCGCCTTCGTCGGGGATGATGCGAGTCCGGCGGGCGTCGCCGAACGCTGCCTTGATCGCCGAGAGCTCGTCCTTGATGAGGCCGCGTCGTTTCGCGGGAGAGCGGAGCAGAGCCTCGAGGTCCTTAATGGTGGTTTCCAGCTCGCTGAGCTCATCGCGCAGCTTGCTGATCTCGAGGGCCGTCAGCCGCCGCAGAGGCATGTCCAGGATGTGCTGTGCCTGGACCTCCGACAGCTCGAACCTCGCCTGGAGGGCGTCCAGGGCAGCACCGACGTCCTCGGACGCCCTGATGACCTCGACCACCTCATCGATGGCGTCGAGCGCGGTGAGCAGTCCCTCGACGATGTGGGCCCGCTCGGTCGCCCTGGCCAGCCTGAACCGGCTTCGACGCTCGACCACCTCCATCTGGTGATCGATGTAGTGACCGATCAGCTCTGCGATGTCGAGGGTTCTCGGCACGCCGTCCACGAGAGCGACGGTGTTGACCCCGAACGTGTCTTGAAGCTGGG
>CAZKJJ010000277.1:0-3803 GCA_964553055.1 uncultured Acidimicrobiia bacterium | reverse complement strand
CTGTCTAAACCCGCCCCGCGTGCAGACGCGGTTGCGGCTTGCCCTCATGCGACCGGTGTCTCGCCTCTTGCCGACACAAGCCGTGACTCAGGTTTGGGGGGTAGCCTCGAAGCTGAACACTCCCCAATCGGCCCGCTTCAACACGAAGCGGATGGGGGTTGATGGAGCGCGGCGAAGTGGTGAGGGAGCCCAGGGAGCTGGAGTTCCGAGTTCTGGGACCCACTCAGATCACCGAGAGTGGGGAGCTAGTCGATCCGGGGAGCCCAAAGCAAAGAGCGCTGCTGGCGTTGTTGCTACTGAACGTGAATGAGGTGTTGAGCACCGATCGCATTCTCGACCAACTATGGGCCGGGAAGGAGCCGGATAGAGCCCGAAGGTCATTGCGGGTTCATGTCTCGAATCTGCGCAGAGTCGTGGAGCCGGAGAGTGGGCGCGGATCATCGCCACGCGTGCTGATCAGTCGAGAGAATGGATACGCGCTCATGGTGAACCCGGAGCGAATCGATACGATCCGCTTCGAGAGCCTCGTCGGCAAGGCACACCAACTGCTCGCTTCCGATCCGAGGACTGCCGGCGCCATCCTGCGTGAGGCCCTCGGGCTGTGGCGAGGTCGCCCCTATGAAGACGTTGCCTATGAGGAGTTTTCCCAGGGCGAGATCCGTCGACTGGAGGAGCTGAGGATGTCCGCCCTGGAAGACCGCCTTCACACCGACCTGGCACTCGGGCGACACCGCGAGGTCATTGGCGAAATCGAAGCGGCCGTGGCCGACCACCGCCTGCGTGAGTCACTGTGGAGCCTTCTGATGCTCGCCCTCTATAGGTCCGGGCGCCAGGCCGACGCATTGCGGGCCTATCAGAAGGCGCGCACGCTGCTCGGTGAGGAGCTTGGGATCGAACCCTCGCCGGAACTTCGGGCCCTGGAAGAGCGCATTCTGTTGCAGGATCCAGAGTTGGCCACGCCACCGGCTCCCTCTCGCCCGCGAACCAACCTCCCCAGGCCGCTGAGCACGTTTGTGGGGCGAGATGGGGACGTGGAGGCGCTGATGGCCAGGCTGGCCCAGAGCCGCCTCGCCACCATCACAGGTCCACCCGGGATCGGTAAGACGCGCCTAGCGATCCAGGTCGGCTCTGCGCTCGCCGACGCCTATGCCGACGGTGTGTTCCTCGCAGACCTTGCGCCGCTGCAGGACGGGTCCCTGCTGGCCACGGAGATACTGGGCGTCCTGGGTCTGGACGCTCCCTTTCACCAGACCCCTCTGGAGGCCCTCTGTGACCAGCTCGCCGGGCGCTCCCTACTTCTGGTGCTGGACAACTGCGAGCACTTGCGGGAGGAGTCAGCTCGTGTGGCGGTGGCCGTTCTGCGAGCGGCGCCTCAGGTGCGGGTTCTGGCCACGTCCCGGGCGCAGCTCGGCGTCGCGGGAGAGGTCGTTTCGCCGCTGGGACCTTTGACCCTGCCGACTGGAGAAACGGTATTGCAGGTGAGCGAGTCCGAGGCCGGGCGCTTGTTCATAGAGCGGGCATCAGCCATCCTTCCTACGTTCGAGGCGACCGAGGAGTCTGCTCCGGTGATCGCCGACATCTGTCGGCGTCTCGACGGTCTCCCGCTGGCCATCGAGCTGGCCGCGTCCAGAATCCGTTCGCTCGACGTTCTCGAGATAGGCAGGCGACTGGACGACCGGTTCCGCCTTTTGACCGTGGGCGATCCCACGGCCCTTCCTCGCCAGCAGACGCTCCTGGCCACGGTCCGATGGTCGTACGACCTTCTGGTCAGAGAGCAACAGGTGCTGTACCGGCGACTGGCGGCGTTCGCGGGCGGCTTCACCCTGAAGGCAGCAGGGGCGGTGGGGTCCGCTGCGCTGATCCCCGAGGAGGAGGCGGTGGACGATCTGGACGATCTGGTTGCACAGTCGCTCGTAGTCGTCGAGCAGAGCCCCTCAGGGGCCCGCTACCGGATGTTGGAGACGATTCGTGCCCACGCTCTCGAGCTGGCCAGGGAGGCCGGTGAGGCCGAGTCCGCCCGGGCGGTGCTCCTCCAGTGGGCCCTAGAGCTCGCCCAAGAAGCCCAACGCCAGATGGCAACACCGGAGGAACTGGCCTCCATGCGAAAGCTGGTCACCGAGTTCGACAACGTCAGGGCGGCTCTGAGGTGGGCCCTGGAGCACGACCCGGTTACGGGACTGCGGGTGCTCGTTTCGTTGGTCCGCTTCTTCTGGCTCAGTCCTTCTCTCAGCGAGCGGCGCCAGGTCCCCAAATGGCCCTCCTATCTGCACGAAGGCGCCAGCTGGCTCGAGCGGATGCTACAGGCGGCCGTCGACGCTCCAGCCTCGCTCAGGGCCCTCGCACTCGCCCAGCTCGCTGGGCGGTTGGAACTCCGACTAGGCCGAGTTGACGAGGCCGAGCAACATCTGAACGAGGCGGACGCCCTAGCCCGAGATCCGTACGACCAAGATGTCGCCAGCTTGGTGGCTTACCACCGGGCGTGGGTGACCTGGGGCCGGGTCCCGATCAGCAAGACGGTGGGGCTGAGCCGCCGCGCACTGCAGCTGAGGACGGAACTCGGCGACACTGTCAGGACTGTCGGACCCAAGCTCATTCTTGGCTACGCCCTGCTCGTCGAGGGCAAGCGGCCCAAGGAGGCCATAGGTCTGATGCGAAGTGCATACGAAGCAGCCAAGCAGGCCAGGGTTCCAGACGCTATGGGGCACTGTGCCGACCTCTTGGCCCTGGCAGCGGCGCTTCATGACACAGACGACAACGTTCCCGGCCTCCTGAGCGAGTCCCTACGGATCTTCTCGGAGATTGGCTTCCAGGCCTGCACGGCCCACGTCCTTCAGTCCGCCGCCCTCTACGAAGCGAAAGCCGGAGACTCTGATCGAGTCGCCGAGCTCCTCGGCGCTTCCCAGGGGATCCGGGACCGTTTGTCAATCGTGACCCCGGCGGCGGAGGACCGCAGCTCCTTGGTCTTGGACCGCGGCCGGGACCTCGACGAGCAAACCTGGGCAGAGGCCTTTGCGCGGGGACGCGCCCTTGACTTCGACGAGGCAGTCAACCTGGCCCTTGCGGGGCTCCGAGAGAGGGACCCGTGAAGCCAGTGCTAGCCCACCGCCCTCCTGTTGCCGCCGGCTTTTCGGCCATGTCACGTCGAGGCCCTGAAGGCGATGTGCCAGTAGCGAAGCAGCGGAGGTTCGCGGGGGTCGACTGGTGTCAGGGCGTGTTGTTTGAGGATGTCGCTAACTACTTGGAGTGTTGTCTGTCCGGCGTCTGTATCCGCGTACATGACGTTCTCGTGACCTGCGCCCTGCACCTCGACGCCCTCGACGTCGATGCCATGAGCGTTCAACGCCTCAGCGAACTCCATCGTGATGCCGACGTTGGTCGCGGCATAGCTGTCGTTGCTCCCGACGAGCAGGACCATTCGCAGAGGATTCGCAGACGGGAGGGCGCTGTAGCCGTCGATTGCGTATGCGTCTAATGCGGTCAGACCGGGTGTAACGAACTCGTCGGCACCAATCTCCCGAGTGGGGGATATCGGCGTCGGCCGCACCGCGAACATGCTGAGGTCATCGTCGAGGGGCTGGGCGATCAGTCCGTAGGTGCCTCTGATGCCGAGGAACGCCGAGGCTGTTGGGGCCTCGCCAGCCTCGACGCAATCGCTGCCAGGAGTCAATCCGAAGGAAGCTCAGTGCGAGCATGCTGCCGGTTTCTCCGCCCATGGAGTGACCGATGACCACGACTCCGTTTGGGTCCGCGCCGTATTCGCCGGCGCGGGCACCCATGAAGGGACCGATACAGCCGAGGTCGGC
>CAZKJJ010000276.1:0-3826 GCA_964553055.1 uncultured Acidimicrobiia bacterium | reverse complement strand
CACCTCGGTGGCGATGTCGCCGAGCGAGAGCATGTCGACCCAGGCGGCGGCGAGCTCGATGCCCAGGGGCATGCCATCGATCAGCGTCAGGATGCGCTGCAGAGGCTCAACGTCGTCTGCGGAGAGGGCGAAGGAGGAGTCGGCCCGCACCGCGGCTTCGAGGAACAGGCGCACCGCGTCGGGCTGCCACTCCTCGGATGGATCCCAGTTCGCGTGTAGACCGCTCAGAGTCATGAGAGTCTCACCGGCCACGTTGAGCTTTGCCCGGGACGTGACGATCACTGTGACCTCGGGGGCCTCCTGGAGGATCTCGGTGACGATCCCGGCGCCTGCGACCACCTGCTCGAAGTTGTCGAACACCAAGAGCCGCCTCTTCCTACCCAGGTAAGCGAGCAGCTGGGTATGCAGATCCTGATCACTGGACAATGCGATCCCCACCGATTCCGCCACCGTCTGGATGATGTCCTCGGGTGAGGTGATCGGGGCCAGGTCGACGAAATACACTCCGTCGGGGAAGTCCGGGGTCAGCTCGGCGGCGACCTGGATGGCCAGTCTTGTCTTCCCGGCGCCGCCCGGGGCAAGGATGGTCAGCAGCCGAGCCTCCGCCAGGATTCGCTGGGCATCGGCCAGCTCCTCGTCACGGCCGACGAACCCGGTGAGCTGGAGGGGCAGATTGTTGGGTGTCGTGCCAAGGGACGCCAGTGGCGGGAACTGGTGTTCCAAACCTTCGACGTCGAGCTGGTAGACGTGCTCGGGCCGGGTGAGGTCCTTGAGTACGTGAGCGCCGAGGTCGCTCGCCGAGACGCCTGAGGGGAGGTTGTCACGCACGAGCTCCCAGGTTGAGGCGGAGATGATGGCCTGGCCGCCGTGGGCGATCGCCCGCAACCGGGCCGCCCGATTCACCGCCGTCCCGTAATAGTCGCCGAGCTGAAGTTCCGCGGCCCCGGTATGGAGTGCCATCCGCACCCGGAGCGGGCGCGGAGTGGGCCATACGACTGTGCCCAGGCGACCCTGCATCTCGGCGGCCGCCCTCACCGCGTCGGCGGCGTCGGCGAAGACGACGAAATGGCTGTCTCCCTCCCCCCGTGGTTTTACCGACACGCCGCGATTGGTCTCTGCAGCGCGCTCGATCACCTCGTCGTGGGCGACCAGCGCCTCCATCATCGATTCTGGCGACTCCTCCCAAAGCCGTGTGCTGCCTTCCACATCGGTGAACAGGAAGGTGACAACACCGTCGGGAAGCGTCATGAGACGGACACTAACCCGGAACATGGGTAGTGATTCGAGACGTCAGACAAGGTCAGAGGATGAGGCCAGGGTTGGGGATGGCTGCCCCCGGTAACTGGTGGTGCCGGGTCTGGATACTGTGTCATGCCACAGTGTCAGACTCCACGAAGCCGACTCGAGATGATGTCAAGCGTGAGACTGTGGGGGATCGCCGATGTGACACTTGTGAAACGACTCCCTGTGTCCTGAAATGAGCCCGTGTGGGGGTCCTCCGATACACCCCACGCGTGTGAAAACGAACGGGCGCGGAAACGGCGAGGCTGGTTGCAGCGGGTGGTGTTCAGACGGCTCTCTTCCGGCCGGTGGCTGAGGGTGTCACCACGAGATTGGTGATGCTTCCGGTTCGGCCGTAAAGGCGAGGATCGCCTGTTTGGAGCCAACCGTCGATTTCTAGATGTTCGTAGATCAGAGTCAGGACCCATTAGGTGCTGTTGCAGCGAGAAATCCAATGACTGTGGGTAATTCGGAGCCTCGGTTGCGGACTGCGTCAACAGGTGTCAAACGCCAGCCGGAACGTTCAAGCCGGAACGTTCAAGGCTGAGCGATCACCGAGTCCAAACCAAATCCGATCACGGGTTCCATCAGCTGCTGTTCGCCCACTCGACATGTGCCGATCTCCTATGGTGTCGAGATGCGCCTGGTTCGGGATCTCCTGATCAGGCCACGGCTCGGAACAGTCGCCACTCCTCCGGGACGCCTTTCAGGCTGTGGGACCCGGCGTCCTCGAGGGTTATGCCGGAGCCAGCGACTAGATCCTTGACCGTCCTTGAGACGAGCACCTCGGACCCGGAAGCGGCCGCGGCAACTCGTGAAGCGATGTGAACCGCGATCCCCTCCACGTCGCCGTTGACCATCCGCACTTCACCGGTGTGAAGCCCGGAGCGAACCTTGATTCCGAGTTTCTTGGTCCCCCGTTGAATTTCCAAAGCGCATTGAATCGCCCTGGCAGGCCCATCGAAGGTGGCCAGAAACCCGTCTCCGAGCGCCTTGATCTCGGTTCCTCGATGGCGTGCCAGTTCAAGCCGTATCTCCTCGTTGTGGGCCTTCAAGACGTCACGCCACTTATCGTCTCCCATTGCATGTGCCATTTGAGTTGAGTCAACAATGTCTGTGAACATCATTGTTGCCAGGACACGGTCGCTGGTGGTAACACTCCTGACACCGGTGAGGAACTCCTCCATTTCGTCGATGATCCGCTGCGAGTCGTTGCCGACGAACGGGAGATGGTCCGGTCCTGACAGCGTGACCAGGCGGGCGTTGGGTATTCCGGCCGCCAACTGACGACCGCCTTCGTAGTCCACCAGTATGTCTTCGGCGCGGTGGATTACCAGCGTAGGTGCCTGCACGGTTGGGAGGATGTCGGTGATGTCGATTTGACTGTTCATCCGCATCAATTCGGCCACGGCCTTGGGATCCCCGCCGAGGCGCTCGAACTTGCCCCACCAGACCTTCAGACCAGGGTCGTCCGCAGCGCCAGGGGCGAAGTGAGACAGGCTCTCGCCAGATCCCCAGATACTCTCCACATACCCGAAGAACTCCTCCAGTGACTCTTCGGTCGGAAACCAGGAGCTGAATCTGGCAAACGCCCCGTAGAGGATCAATGCTTTGCAGCGCTCCGGATGGTGGGCAGCGAACAGGGTCGCCAGCGACCCGCCATCAGAGACTCCGAAGATGGCCGCATCTTCAACGTCCTCTGCGTCCATCACGGCACGCACGTCGTCCATTCTCTCGTCCATCGAAGGAAGACGGGAGACCCGCGACGAGAGACCTGTCCCCCGCTTGTCAAACATGATCACCCGGGCGAACGAGCCAATCCGCTGCAGCATCCGAGCCAACCTCGGTTCGTCCCAGTAGTTGTCGATGTGGGAGACGAAACCAGGTACGAAGACCAGGTCCAGACCCGACCCGAAGACCTGGTAAGCAATATGAACACCCTCTGGGGTTCTGGCGTATTGGGTCGCGGGATTCACGACGTCTCTCAAGTCGGTGCCAAAAGTATGGCAGGCCGAGCCAGAAGTTCCCGTGCCGAACACCAATAACCGGGCCAGCCGCTCTCGACTTTCGTGGACCGGCTTCCTTCACCGCTTAGCCATCAACCGTTACTCGTGGTAGTCGGACTATGCTGGTCAGAGTCGCCCATATCGGGCATTTTCGACCGGGTCGGGTCCCTCAATGATCCGAGTCAAACGCGCCAGCACCATGCCCCTCTCTACCGCAGAGAGCGGGGCGAAGGCATGTCCAAGCACACCCCTGAGTGCTGCACACCGCACCAGCGGTGACAGGTGCCGGCAACCGCATCCGTCAACAACCAGAACCACCGACCCGACGGGACACAGTCCCCTAGTCGCGTCCCAGGCCGGAAGGCGACCAGGGAAAGCACTCCCTGACAGGCTCCCGCTCTTCAGGCATGCCGTTATGTGCGAGGTCTGGGCAGATGCCTAGCCCGGTTCGACCCGGGGCCACGTGTATGCACGCCAGAAAATCAGCACGTTGAACAGTACATAGAAGACGCCTAGGTAGTACTCCCAGCCCTGTGTCG
>CAZKJJ010000275.1:3561-3831 GCA_964553055.1 uncultured Acidimicrobiia bacterium | reverse complement strand
GGTCCCTTCGATGATCGGCTCCGCCGGCTTCCGGCATGGACCCGGGTGGCTGGCTCTGGAGTACCTGCGCGGTGCGACCAGGATCGAGAAGGCTCCTCGGGCTCTCGGTGTTGTGGCCGCCGCCGAGTATCTCGGCCGCATGCATCGACGAGGCGACGAGCTGCACTCCCTCGAGGACAGCCTCCTCACCCAGTACGACCGCGATTACTACTCAGGCTGGTCACGTCGAGCGGCTGGACGATTGCAGCATGCTCACCCATGGATCACCGA
>CAZKJJ010000275.1:0-3551 GCA_964553055.1 uncultured Acidimicrobiia bacterium | reverse complement strand
GTGCCGCGCCTTCGATGCTGCGAGCCAGGAGATGTCCGCGCAGCCGCGTACGTTTGTCCACGGCGAGTTCTACCCGAAGAACGTCCTGTGGCTCGGTGGTTCTGTCTACGCCGTCGACTGGGAATCGGCGGCGTATGGGTTGGGAGAGATAGATCTCCTCACCCTGGTGGACGGATGGCCGGCCGAAGTCGCTCGGGCGTGCCAGAACGCGTACATCGACGCCCGCTGGCCCTCGGGCCCACCCTCGGCGTATCGGTACAGGCTGACGTTCTGCGACGCCTACGTCCAGCTGCGCTGGCTGAGTGAAGACAGCGCGGAGTCGGCGACGGACCAGCGCATCGAGCGCTTCCGACTGGCCGCCACGTCGCTGGAGGACGACCATGCGGGGAAGGGTGTTGCCGACCCGAAGGCGGGCAACCGATGACATTGCGAGACACAGAAACCGATCCGGAAGGGACCCGGCTGCCTTCCGTGGCAGCACTCGAGGTTGCATTGAGCGCGGCAGCGAGCGACCGGCACTGGTCGGATGGGCCCATCATCGTTCGCCGCCGCTCACCGCAAACCTTCAAGAGCTTCTTCTCCTCGGAGGTCATCTCATGCTCAGATCCGAGCGGCCGCGAATTCCGTATTCTCTGCAAATACGGCGCCCCGCGCGAGGGTCAAGACGTCGCTGCCCATCAGGCCCATGGTCATCGCCACGGCGTGCGCTATGAGTCGATGGTGTATCGCACGGTTCTTGCATCGACTCAGGCCAGCACACCGGTCTTTTACGGGAGTCACCGAACCGCCGGCGGCGAAACCTGGCTGTTCGTCGAGCACATGCGAGCGGATCGTCTGGGCAAGACTGCCGGCGATCAAGCCGTGCTGCTCGCACGCGCTGGGAAGTGGCTGGGTCGATTCCACAGAGAGTGGGAGGAGCCCCGGGTCACACGAGCTGTCATCGGCGGTCTTGTCGAGTACACCGAGGGCTACCTGTCGGGCTGGGTCGATCGTCTGGTCGCCTTTGCGGAGCCCCTCGCGGACAGGTTCCCATGGATAGAGGAATCGAGTCCTGCGCTGAAACGGTGGGCCGCTGAGCTCGCCGGCTACGACGCCGTCGTGATTCACGGGGAGTTCTACCCCCAGAATGTGCTGGTCAAGGGCGACGTCGTGGTTCCTGTCGACTGGGAGTCGGCCGCAATAGGTCCGCCGGAGATTGATCTCGCCGCGTTGACCGAGGGCTGGCCAATCGAGGCGGTGGAGGTGTGCGAAGGAGCGTATGCGCGGGAACGGGGGCACAACGCGGACGATGACTTCGGTGCACGCCTGGAATCAGCACGCCTTTATTGGGATCTCCGCTGGCTTGGCGATCGCCCGAGCTGGACCGTCCACGCGGGCCTGCGACCTCGACTGGAGCATCTCCGGGAGCGCGTTGCACGCATCGAGAGCCTCTCATGAAGCATGCGGCCGCCAACTGCGGGGTAGAGGAAGAGACATCATGACCGGATCGGGGCTCCGTATTCTGGTGACCGGATTGATCGCCCAATACCCGTTGGGCGGAGTCACGTGGGATTACGTGCCGTATCCGACCGGGCTGAGCGCACTAGGTCACGATGTCTACTACATCGAGGACACCGGCGAGTGGCCCTACAACCCGCTGGAGTCTGGAACGGGGCGAACCGCCGACTACAACATCGACTACCTCAGTCGCGTGATGTCCCAGTTCGGACTTGGCGACCGGTGGGCGTATCGGTTCGCGTGGACAGGGCAGTGGGCTGGACTGGCGCAAGACCGGATATCACATCTGGTCGATAGCGCCGATCTCGTGATCAACGTCTCGGGTGTTCTCAACCAGCCGGATCGGTATCGGAGTCGTGGACGCCTTGTCTACATCGACACGGATCCGGTATTCACCCAGATCAGGCTTGCTCGGGACGAGCCGAATGTTCGCGCAGTGGTCGATGCTCACGACATCACCTTCAGCTTCGGCGAGACATTGCCTGACGAGTTCAAGGCGGGGAAGGAGTGGCTTCCGACGCGACAGCCTGTCCTTCTCGACAGGTGGGGGCAGGTTCAAGAGCACCGCGATGTGTACACCACAGTCATGAACTGGACCAGCTACGAGTCGATCGACTGGGGCGGTCGCGTGTTCGGGCAGAAGGACCTAGAGATGATGCGGTTCATCGACCTCCCCGGTCAGGTCGATCGTCCTCTGGAAATCGCCATGGCGACGGGCAAGACCAAGAGGGCGCCGATGAATCTGCTGATGAACCGCGGATGGGGGCTTGTCGACCCCGCCAGTATCTGTCCCGATCCCGTTAGCTATCGCAACTACCTCCAGGCATCGAAGGCGGAATGGAGTGTGGCCAAGAACGGCTACGTCATCGGCCGAGCAGGGTGGTTCAGCGGCCGGTCGGCGTGCTATCTGGCCGCGGGACGGCCGGTCGTTGTCCAAGACACAGGATTCTCCGAGGTGCTCCCCGTCGGGTCTGGAATAATCGCGTTTGACGAACCGGCGAGCGCGGTCGCCGCCATCGAGGACGTGGAGCACAACTACCAATCCCACAGCGATGCGGCCGTCCAGATCGCCAGGGAGTACTTCGATTCACGCCATGTCCTCATTGGTCTGCTCGAGCGCTCGTTTGCGACGGATAGCCGGGCTGAGAATCCCGTATGACCTCAGCGTCTGCCAACCGATTGCGCATTCTCATCCTTGGATCCATCGTCGATGCCTTCCGACGCCTCGGGCTGAGAGAGCGTTGGGCTCATCTCGCCGCTCAGCGAAGCAAATGGCATGGCTCGCTCCGAACCGAAGACCGTGCTCACAGCTCTCCGCGGCCGGGTAGCAGCGTCGTGCCCGAGCAGCCCGTTGGACGGAAGCGGAATCGACCGAAGCCACGAGTGAGGTTTTGGATCTCGCTCCCCGCTGTGATCTCCGAGAGCGAGGTCGTGAAGCGTGGCCCGCTCAGAACGCAACTGGAGGTGTGAGCGTGGCCAGATTCGTCGTGTCGGGTGGGCTGGTTCGATACCCACTTGCAGGGCATGCGCAGTGGATTCTCGGATGGCTCGTCGGGCTCCAACGGCTCGGCCATGACGTTCACTACGTCGAAGACGCCGGCTGGCCGAATGCCTGCTTCAATCCCGAGACCTTGGAGATGAGCGATGATTGGTCGTACGGTTCGGGTTTCGTCCAGTCTCTCCTGACGGGCTATGGCCTCGGCGACCGCTGGTCCTATCGCGATCTAGAAGGACGCACAGTCGGGATGACGCGAAAGGAGGTCGCCGAAGCCTTCGCGGGCGCTGACTGCTACCTCGCACTCTGGTTCGAGTGGCACGAATACGCCGCGAATGTTCCGATTCGTGTGCTGCTCGATGCCGAGCCCGGATTCAATCAAATCAATCTTGGGAGCGGCGGGATTGATCCTGATCACGCCTTCAGCCACTACTACACGCTCGGCCTGAACCTCGGTACGGTCCGGTCGCCTGCCCCAACTGCGGACCGCACCTGGCACCGCACGCTCACCCCGATACTGCTGCCGGACGTTGCCCACGGCCCTCCGCCCCAAGGGGCC
>CAZKJJ010000274.1:0-3836 GCA_964553055.1 uncultured Acidimicrobiia bacterium | reverse complement strand
AGAAGGCTTCCCTGGCCGCTTTCGTGCTCGGCCTGGTCGCCCTCTACTCGGTGAGCGCCCTCTACCACTCGGTCCCCTGGCGGAAGGTCTGGAAGGCGAGGATGCGCAGGCTCGATCACTCCATGATCTACGTGCTGATCGCGGCCACCTACACGCCGATCGCCTTCATCGCCCTCGACGGCTGGCTGCGCTGGGCGACGCTCGCTCTGCAGTGGTCGATCGTCGCCATCGGGGTGGCGCACAAGCTGACGTGGCCCTCAGGAGGAAACAGGCTCTCCATACCGCTGCAGGTCACGCAAGGATGGCTCGCCGTGATGCTCGTCTGGCCCTTGGTGAACCGGCTACCGGCCGCGGCCGTGGCGCTGATCGCGTTGGGAGGACTCCTGTACACGGCGGGCATGGTCTTCGTCGTCACCGGCCGCCCGAGACTCTGGCCCAGGGTGTTCTCCTACCACGAGCTGTTTCACGTTCTCGTCGTGGCTGCCAGCGTCACGCACTTCCTTGTCGTTGCGGTCTGGGTCGCTCCGAGCTCGTGAACCTGGTGCTCTGGTCGTCGGACGACAGGCACGAAGCCTCTGGCCCCGCAGGCCAGCTCAGAGCCTGCACTCCCCCTCGAGGATGTCGAGGTAGAAGTCCGCTACCTCGCCGGCTGGACTCAGCTCGTCCAGTCGGCCGCAGACCAGCGATCGCGACGTCCCGCATTGCGCCTTTGTGGCTTCGAAGTCGAACTCCTCGATCTCCAGGACGATCGTGGCATCGATCTCGAGCCAGCGCTCCCCGCCCAGCTCTGAGGCCCCCATCTCCCCCAACGCTTCGAAGAACCGCTGCCACAGTGCAACAGCAGCATCCGACATCCCTTGACACGGGCCATCGGGAGTCGTCTCGTCGGCGGCGGACGTGGTCTCTGTGCCGGGTTCCGCGGTGGTTTGGACGGTCGTCTGGGCGGCGCTCGTGTCGGGCGCCGACAGGGTTGTCTCAGTGGCCGGCGGCTGGACCGTCGTGGCCGGACCCCCGGAGGCCTGACTGCACGCGCACAGCACGAGGAGTACTCCCATCCATTTCCTCGGGCCCATCGGGTAACGCTAACCACTCCGGCTCGAAGCAGGGAACCCTGCGGATGAGGCTCGACAGGGACGTGACCTAGGATCGAAGCCGTGAGATCGCTGGAGCAGCCACCGGAGCTCGTGTACGTCGGCGATCCGATGTGCTCGTGGTGCTGGGGTTTCGCCCCTGTGCTCGAAGAGCTCCACGAGCGGTTCTCGATTCCCGTCCGCGTGATCGTCGGCGGACTTCGCCCTGGGCCCGGCGCCGAACCGGTCGACGAGCGCATGGCACGCTTCCTGGGACATCACTGGGACCAGGTCGAGGCGAGAACGGGCCAGCCCTTCAACCACGAGATTCTCGAGAGGCGTGGATGGATGTACGACACGGAGCTCCCGGCCGTCGCCGTGGTTGCGATGCGGTCGCTGCTCCCGCAGGAGACACTTCGCTTCTTCGCAAGGATCCAGCGAGCCTTCTACGCAGAGGGCCTCGATGTGACGGATCCAGCCTCCTACATGGCGCTCCTCTCATCTTTCGATGTCGACGCCGAGCGCTTTGCAGATCTGCTCGCCTCCGAGGAGATGAAGGCCGAGGCATGGCAGGACTTCTCAGAGGCTCGGCAGCTCGGGGTCTCGGGCTTCCCCACGCTCTTGCTCGAAGACACCGAAGGGCGGGTCCTCGTGTCAGCAGGCTACGCTCCCGTAGAGGCACTCGTCCCTGCACTCGAGAGCTGGTTGTTCAGGCACTACGGCGAGTCTGCGTCTGGCCTGGTGTGCCCTGTCGGAGAGGTCTCCTAGCGACCTCGGTCACGACACCCCGTCGACCATCCGCGTCTCAGCCGCCCTTCAGGCGGCCCGCTCGAGCACCAGCGCCTGCCAGATCAGACTCTGGTCTGCGTGTCGGACGACCAGGCCTGTCCTGGTAGCGGCAGACTCGACCCCCGGGTGGACATACGAGCGGAACTCGCATCCCCGCAGCGAGAGCAAGGTGTTCCCCAACCACAGTCCGGAGCACACCCACCAGCGTCGCCTGGGAAACGTCATCGCCAGGTAACGCCTGGTCTTGCCAGCGGCCGCACCCACCAGTTGCTCCATCCATGGGTAGCAGCACACCACTCTGTTCATCACGACGATGTCTGCGGCCTCGACCCCGTCCTGCATCGCAACGAAGTCGCCGATGCGCCTCTGGACCTGACCAGCGACCCCCTCTTCCTCAGCGAGTCTCGCCGCTGCTTCCTCGTAGCCTGCCGAGAGCTCGATGTTGACGCTCCCTCGGGCTCCTGCCCGCAGCAGCTCAGCCTGGAACGCACCGACGCCTCCACCGATCTCCAGGACATCGGCTCCCTCCATGCCCTGTGCCTTGAGAAACCCCATCATGCTGGCGGCCATCGAGTCGAGGCCCTTCCGGCGGTACCTGCGGAAGGTTCGTTCCGCTTCCTTCCGATTGAAGAAGCGCCTGTACGGGGTTGGGTCGCAGCACTCGGACAGAGGTGAGACCCTATCACCCACCTGCGCCGAGACCTCTCGCGGCTGCGGAGATGTCCGCCTTTGACAAGACTGAGGCTGTGGCCGATCGAAACGTGTTGGGAAGGGCTCTCGAGCCATGCGGTGCCGACCCCATGACCGGGTTCTACAGGGACGGCTCCTGCAGAACGGGGCTGGAGGACCTCGGAAGTCATACGGTGTGTGCTGTTGTGACCCGCGAGTTTCTGGACCATCAACTCCGCATAGGGAACGACCTCATCAGTCCCATGCCCCAATACAGGTTTCCGGGTCTGGTGCCTGGCGACCGTTGGTGCGTGACCGCGATGAACTGGCTGCGAGCTCACTACGACGGAGTGGCGGCTCCGGTGGTGCTGGCAGCCACCCACGAGCGTGCCCTCGAGATGATCCCATTGTCCGTGCTCGAGGAGCACGGGGTGGACGTTCCACCTGATCCCAGCCAGCTGGACGTCTCGTGACCGTCCGCATGAATGCAGGTGAGTGGGCGATCGATGTGCTCCGAAGGTTCGGTGTCGGTGAGCTGTTCACGCTCTCAGGGGCCCACATCTTTCCGCTGATGATGGCTGCAGACGAGGCCGGTCTACGGGTGGTGGATGTGCGGCACGAGCAGACGGCCGGTTTCGCGGCCGAAGCGACGGCCAAGCTGACCAGGAGGCCCGGTGTGGCGGCCGTCACCGCCGGCCCTGGTGTCACCAATGTGATCAGCGCCCTCGCCACCGCCTCGCAGAACGGATCTCCGATGGTCGTCCTGGCGGGCAGAGCGCCGACCGGTCGATGGGGATCGGGCTCTCTCCAGGAGCTCGACCACGTTCCGATCGTCCAGAGCGTCACGAAGCTCGCCAGGACGGTGACCGGCGCTTCCGAGGCGGCCCCCGCGGTCGCCCAGGCGACCCGGATCTCGTTGACCCCGCACAGAGGACCTGCCTTTGTGGACTTTCCGTTCGACGTGGTGTTCGACGCTGCGGAGGGCGAGCGCCCCTCAACCGAGCTCCCCGACCTCTCGGAGCCGGATACGGACTCCTTGAGCAAGCTCGTCAGTCTGCTCGAAGGCGCAGAGCGGCCGGTAGTGATCGGGGGCAGCGACGTGTACTGGGAAGGAGCCTGGGAGCAGCTGCAGGCGTTCGTCGAGTCGTGGGGAATCCCCGCCTTCACGAACGGGCTCGGCAGGGGGTGCCTCCCTGCCGGTCATGAGTTGGCCTTCGCGCGCTCCAGGAGGAAGGCGACCCGAGAGGCGGATTTTCTCGTGGAACAGGGCATGCACGAGACCGCTGAGCGTCAGGCCGATGCCCTGGA
>CAZKJJ010000273.1:0-3882 GCA_964553055.1 uncultured Acidimicrobiia bacterium | reverse complement strand
TTGATCGGCCACCGCAACGCCCCATGGGTGCCCTCTTGCGAGCTCCTGGCCCGGATGTCCGCCTCGAGCGCAGCCAGCTCCTCGGCAGCGACCTCCTTCTCACTCTCGTACTCGTGGATCTGGCGTTCCACGCGGGCCAGCAGCTCTCGCTGCTGGGAGAGCTCTGCCTCGAGGTCGGCCCTGATCATGCTGATGGCCTCGCGCTCAGCCGCGGCTGCGTGGCGCTGCTCTTCCAGAATGCCGAGTTGGTGCGCTACTTCTGCCTGTTGCTCCGCCAGAGCCAGCTCGACGTCCTCCTCCTGGGACTTGAGGGCCTCGAGCGCCCTCACCAGTGAGTAGATGTCGAGGGCCGCCTCCCTGGCGTACCACAACCCTACGGAGACCTTCGCCACGTCCGCGAGGTCGAGCACGACCTCTGGGTTCGACCCTCGCACATAGAGCTCGACCGCCCGCTCCCTGACTTCCCTGCGGGTACCCAGGAGGGAGATCCGGGTCTCCGCCAGCTCACGGGAGAGCTGCTGCCGGGAGCGCTCGAGCTCGGCCGCAGTCTGCTGTGCGAAGGCCAGCTGCTCCTCCGCCTCCTGGAGCCTTGCCTCAGCCCGAAGGAGCTCCTCCCTGATGTCCGCCATCCGCTCTTCGGCCGCGGTGATCTCCCGCTGGATGTCGGACTTTCTGCCCTCCTGAGCCCTGATCAGGGCGGCCAGCTCTGCGATCCTCTCTTCCACCTCGTCCCGCTCGTCTGCGAGGACGGGGACGGAGGCGCCGGCGGCGACGGTGGCGAGGATGATGAAGGCCACGAGGCGGCGCACGTCAGACCCTCAGGAAGCGACGCAGTCCGAGGCCGCTACCGAGCACGCCCGCAGCAGCCCCGAACGCGAGGATGATCACCCCCCACCTCACGAGAAACTGTGTATCGACGGAGAGGTTGACCAGCGCGAAGCTCTCCGACAGTGGTCGCAGTGCCGAGTGTCCGAACCACACGGCCAGCACGGCGAGGAGCGCCCCGACGAGACCTTCGACGAGCCCCTCCAACAGGTATGGGACGCGGATGAACCAGTTGCTGGCCCCCACCAGCTTCATGATCTCGATCTCCTCACGGCGGGCATAGATGGCCATCCGGATGGTGTTGGCGATCAGGATCACGGACGAGACGCCCAAGACGACCGACAGCCCCAGGAACAGGGTGTTGAGCACCCTGGAGGTCGAAGATATCCGCTCGATCGTCTCACCCGCGGTCACGATCTCCCTGACGGCAGGGTTGCCAACCAACTGATCGCGCACCACCGCGTGCTGCTCCAGGTCAGTGAGCTTGATACGGATCGAAGGCGGCAGGATCGAGGCATCGACTTCTTCGATCAAGGCAGGCTGTCCCGCGAACATCTCCTTGAATTCGTCGTACGCCTCCAGCTTCGAGACGTATGCGGCCTCATCCACCTCGTCCCAGCCCTGCACGGTCTCCAGCAGCGCCAGCTGGGACTCCTGAGTCCCGTCAGGCTGGAGGAACACGATGATGTGGGTCCCCTCCTGCCATTGGAGCGTGTTGATCTCGACGACCCGCTGCACCACCCTGGCCCCGAACGCCAGGGCGAGCGATACGAAGACCGCCAACACCGCTCCGGTCACGACGAGGGCGTTCCTCCTGATGTTCGTGAACGCCTCGCCGACGAGATACTCGGTCCTGGCCATGTCAGTCCCTCACCCCTTCGTACCTCGCCTGGCGCTGATCCCTGACCACCTTGCCGGCATCGAGCTGGACGACCCTCCTCCGCATCGCGTCGACGATCGCATGGTCGTGCGTCGCCATCATGACGGTCGTTCCCGTTCGGTTGATCCTGTCGAGGATGCGCATGATGCCGACGGAAGTAGCAGGATCGAGGTTCCCTGTCGGCTCGTCCGCCAGGAGGATGGGAGGGCGGTTGACGAACGCGCGAGCGATCGAGACGCGCTGCTGTTCCCCTCCCGAGAGCTGCCTCGGGTAGCGGTCCGCCTTGCCGTTGAGGCCTACCAGCTCGAGCACCTGGCCGACCTGCCTCGCGACGACCGAACGTGGTCTTCCCGTCACTTCCAGCGCGAACGCGACGTTCTCCGCCACGGTCTTGGTGGGAAGCAGCTTGAAGTCCTGGAACACCGTCCCTACCGATCGCCTCAGGTAGGGGACACGCCAGACGCTCATCGCTGTGACGTCCTTGCCCGCCACCCAGATCTTGCCGCGGGTCACGTCCTCCTCCTTGAGGAGGAGGCGGATGACGGTGGACTTGCCAGAGCCTGAAGGGCCGACGAGGAACACGAACTCGCCCTTGGGGACGTCGACGCTCATGTCGCGGATCGCGACGATCCCTCCGTCATAGACCTTGCTGACGCCTTCCAGCCGAATCATGGGTTCTCTCGACGCGGCGGCATCCTGCCGCTTCCTGCTGCCGCCCTACCGCCGCCGGAGGTTACTAGCGGCCCTGCACAACCCTGAGTCACACCGAGACCCCCGACCGCTCCCTGCGCCAGTCGAGATAGGCGTCCACGAAGTCGTCGATCTCTCCATCGAGTACACGCTGCACGTCCCCTATCTCGGTGCCCGTGCGCAGGTCCTTCGCCATCTGGTATGGCTGCAGCACGTACGAGCGAATCTGCCTGCCCCATGCGGCCTCGGTCTGCTCGCCCCGTATCTCGTCGATCTTGGCGAGCCGCTCCTGCCTGGCCCGCTCGGTCAGTCTGGCTCGCAGGATCTCCATCGCCCTCGCCTTGTTCTGCAACTGGGATCGCTCGTTCTGACAGGCCACGACGATCCCTGTCGGCAGGTGGGTGATGCGCACTGCGGAGTCGGTCTTGTTGACGTGTTGGCCGCCCGCCCCCTGGGATCGGTAGGTGTCGACCCTCAGGTCGTCCTCGTCGATGTGGATGGCAGGATCGACCACCTCTGGAATCACGTCGACAGCCGCGAACGACGTATGCCTCCTGTTGGCGGCGTCGAATGGACTGATCCTCACCAGGCGGTGCACCCCGCGCTCTCCCTCCATCAGCGCGTATGGCACCTCGCCTTCGACGGTGAACGTCGCCGACTTGATGCCAGCCTCCTCACCAGGCAGGACCTCGTCGAGCTCGACTCGGAGACCCCGCCTCTCGAGAAACCTCAGGTACATGCGCAGCATCATCTCGGCCCAGTCCTGGGCATCGACGCCACCGGCGCCAGCGTGCACAGACACGATCGCCTTGTGGTCGTCGTATGGCCCGTTGAACAGCGTCTCAGTCTCGAGCTTGGCGAGCTCGGAGTCGATGTCCTTCATCTCGGCGAGAGCCTCTGCCCGCGCAGCAGCGTCCTGCTCCTCCTCTGCGAGATCCCAGAGCACCTCCGCGTCCGATATGGAGGCAGCCAGGCCATCGACCATCGCCAAGACGCGCTCGTAACGGCTCAGTCTGGTGGTCACCTCTCTGGCCGCTTCCGGGTCCTGCCAGAGCTCTGGGTCCGAGGCGCGCGCCCTCAGGTCGTCGAGCTCTGCGGCCTTCTGAGAGACGTCAAAGAAACCTCCGAGCGTCCTCGAGCCGGACGCGCAGGTCCGTCAAAACACCACGGGGATCGTCCATGGACCACAGGGTAGCCGGGAGAAGGAGCATTCCCTGCGACGCTGCTCGGCGCCGGGATCGGCACTCAGGCCGCGGCGCCGTGGCAGCGCTTGTACTTCTTGCCTGAGCCGCACGGGCACGGCTCGTTGCGGCCGACCTTGCCACCAGAGGAGGGGCGTCTGGTGCCCGTTGGGCCGGCCATCTGGATGCTGGGCTTGGGAGCCTCCTCGGTCCTGCGCTCGACCTGCACGTGGAAGAGGTAGCGGATGGCATCCCGCTTCACGGAGTCGACCAGGTCTCCGAACATCTGGAAGCCCTCGTTCTGGA
>CAZKJJ010000272.1:0-3887 GCA_964553055.1 uncultured Acidimicrobiia bacterium | reverse complement strand
TCGGGTGGTTCTTCGACTACCCGGACTCGAGCAACTGGGTGGAGCCCTTCACGCTGTTCGGGGGGCTCGGAACCAACGCCACAGACGCAGAGAACAACCCTGCGGCCGGGCATGAGGATCTGGTCGCCAAGATGCTCGAGGCGGCGATCGCGACCGACAGCTCGACCCGCGATGCTCTCTACGGAGAGGTCGAGGACGAGTACGCGGACCTCGTGGTGACGATTCCCTTGTGGGTCGAGCCCGAGCGGGTGTTCTACAAGACGTGCATCACAGGGGATGCAGACACGCCGAACGCCCAGACGTTGAACATCGGCCCGACGACGGATCTCAACTACGACCTGCTCGACACGAGCTGCTAGTCGGCTGTTCGAGTGATTGCCAGGGGGCGGGCCTGTCAAGGCCCGCCCCCTGCTAACTAGGGTTCTTCGATGCTCGTCGTTGGAGTGATAGCCCTCGTGGTCGGGATCCTGGGCCTCACCGGCGCCGGGGTCGCCTCGCGCAAGGTCGGTGCCGAGTCCCGCGCTCGGCCGTGGCTCAAGGCGGGCGGCTTCCTCGGGGGCACGGCTGTCGTCATCGGGCTGTTCCTGCTGCTGCTCCAAGTCGTCGAGCACCCCCTCACGATCCTCCTGCTGACGCTCGGCGTTCCCGCCTTGGCGGGCCTCATCTACATCTTCGTGAAGGGCACAGACTCGCTGCGCAGGCACATGCTGGTCCGGACGGGCCTCACCATCCCGATGGTGTTCATCCTCGGCTCCATGGTCTTCTTCGTGCTCAGGGTCGTCCCTGGCGATCCTGTCACGTCGAGCCTTGGTCCGAAGGGCAACCCCGAGGTGCGGGAGCGGATGCGCGAGGAGCTCGGGCTCAACGAGCCTCTTCTGGTCCAGTACGGGAACTTCCTCCTGGACATCGTCACGCTCGACTTGGGCAACGCCTTGACCAGCGGACAGCGCCCCATCGTCGACGAGCTCGGGGAGCGGCTTCCTGCGACGATCGAGCTGGTCATTCCGGCGACGATCCTGGCCCTCCTCCTGGGTGTGATCCCAGGAACCTATGCGGCCTCTCGAAGGAGGCGGGCCGCCGACTACGGCCTACGGACGTACAGCGTGATCGTCTACGCCATGCCGATCTTCTGGCTGGGTCTGCTCTTACAGCTGTTGTTCGGCGTGTACCTCGGCTGGCTCCCCGTGGCAGGGAGGATCGGCCCTGTCGTCGGCACCACACTCCAGGACATCACCAATCTCCACTTCGTGGATGCCATCCTGACAGCCAACTGGGACGCCATGTGGAGCACCCTCCACCACTTGATCCTGCCAACGTTGACCCTCGCCCTGATCCTCTCGGGAGTGTTCCTCCGGCTCACGAGGATCAATGTGATCGAAACGTCGAAGCAGGACTACATCACCGCGTCGCGAGCGCGGGGCATCAGTGAGCGAACGGTCGTCTACCGGCACGCGCTGAAGAACGCCATGATCCCCGTCATCACGTTGATAGGACTCCAGGTGGCGATCTTGCTGGGAGGGGCGGTCCTGACTGAGTCGGTGTTCTCGTGGCCGGGCATGGGTCGATACCTGATAGAGCGAATCTCGCTTCGCGACTACTCGGCCGTTCAGAGCACCATCGTCATGTTCGCTCTCATGGTGGCGATGATCAGCCTCGTGGTCGACATCATCTACTCCATGCTCGATCCGAGGGTCAGGTACTGATGGCCGTCACAGACGAGAAGCCGCAGGTCCAGGCGCCCGATTGGGAGGAGGATCTCGCCCGCGTCGGGTTCGTGCGGCGCATCCTGGCCGCGAGGAAGTGGTACAAGGCCGATTGGTGGTTCGTCGCCATCTCGAGCGTGATGGTTCTGGTGTTCACGCTCTTCGCGGTCATGCCTCAGGCGTTCGCTCCCGAGAATCCGCGCGCCGTCGTCGGCCCCCGCAACCTGGCACCAGGTGAGTTCCCTGCTACCGAGGTGATGGTCGTTCTCGCGAACAGCGGCATCGAGGGTATGGAAGATCTCGTGGCGGACGGGCGGGTGCCGTTCGGCGTCGTGATCGGGACGCCTTCGAGTGACGCGGCGCGTGCCGAGGCAGACCGGGCGAACGAGGGGCTGGAGGAGGGCCAGATCAGGCTGCGGATCACCAGGTTCGAGGAGCTGCCGCTCATGCTCGACGCGGTCGTGGCAGGCGAGGTGGCGGCCGGGGCGGTGTCTTCTTCCGACGTCGAGCCCTATCTCTCGGACTACGAGGGACTCCAGATCGTGCCGCTTCGAGAAGGAGAGTCGGCGTCTGCCCAGAGCTTCACGCTCGGCACCAACCAGCTCGGTCAGGACGTCCTGAGCAGGCTCATCTGGGGTACCAGGGTTGCCTTTGTCATCGGCTTCGCCTCCGCCCTGTTCGCGCTGGTGGTCGGCCTGCCGCTCGGGCTCCTCTCGGGCTTCGTAGGGGGCAGATTCGACAGGACGGCCAGCCTGATCATGGACAGCATCTACGCGTTTCCCGGGCTGATCCTTGCCATCGCGATCGCGGCAGTCCTCGGCCCCAGTGTCCTCAACGTCGTGGTCGCCATCGCGGTCCTCTACGTGCCTACCTACTTCCGGATCGTCAGGGGTCAGACGCTGTCCTCCCGGGAGGAGCTGCATGTGGAAGCTGCCAGGAGCCTCGGAGCGACGAGGCGCGTGATACTCAGGCGGTACATCTTTCCGCTGGTCATCCCTTCGGTGGCGATCATCTTCTCTGTCAACGTCGCAGATGCCATCCTGACTGGAGCTGCGCTGAGCTTTCTGGGTCTCGGCCTGCCTCCAGACACCCCGGACTGGGGCATCGATCTGGCAAGGGGCCAGGAGAGCATGCAGGTAGCTCCGTGGCTCGTCACGTTCCCCGGCATCGCGGTCATGCTCGTCGTCCTGGCCTTCACGATGATGGGCGAGGGCCTGGTCGAGATCTTCAATCCCAAGCTCAGGGACAGATGAGCGAGGTCCTGTACTCGGCTCGCGGTCTGTCCGTCCTCTATCACACGAGAGCAGGTTCCGTGAAGGCTGTGCAGGACGTCGACCTCGACATCCGGAGGGGCGAGATCCTCGGCCTGGTGGGCGAGTCCGGCTGCGGGAAGTCGACTCTGGGCAAGGCCCTGATGCGGATGATCGAGCCACCTGGGGAGATCACGGCTGGTGAGCTGATGTTCGAGGGCACCGACCTGATGGAGTTGAGCCCGAAGGCGATGCGGGACATCAGAGGCGCCCGGCTGGGCATGGTGTTCCAAGACCGGATGACGTCCTTGGATCCCCTGCAGAAGATCGTGGATCATCTCACGGAGACGATCCTCACGCATGAGCCCGGTGTGTCCGAGAGCGCAGCCAGGGCCCGCGCTGCCGACCTCGTGAATCGGCTCGGAATCAGGGAGGAGCGGATCGATGACTACCCGCACCAGTTCTCGGGGGGGATGCGGCAGCGGATCATGATCGCGCTTGCCCTGGCGCTCAAGGCCGATCTCGTGATCGCGGACGAGCCGACGACGTCACTCGATGTGATCGTAGAGGCGCAGTTCCTCGACCTCCTGAGGGAGCTACGGGATGAGTTCGACCTGACGATCCTGTTGATCACCCACAACATCGGAGTCGTTGCCGAGATCTCGGATCGTGTGGCCGTGATGTACGGGGGCAGGCTGGTCGAGCTCGGGCCGGTGGAGTACGTCTTCGCCGATGCCAAGCACCCTTACACGCAGGGTCTCCTTCGGTCGGTCCCCAACATCGAGCTCGTGGAGGACGAGCTCTACAAGATGGAGGGACAGCCTCCGAACCTGGCATCGCCACCTCCTGGCTGCTCGTTTCATCCCCGCTGCCCCTTCGTGATGGACATCTGCAAGGAGGCCATCCCGCAGCTCGATGCAGTTGCGCAGGGTCA
>CAZKJJ010000271.1:0-3891 GCA_964553055.1 uncultured Acidimicrobiia bacterium | reverse complement strand
CCATCGAGAGTGAGCTGACGCGGCGCCGTTTCGGCAGGGTCGTCCGTCTCGAGTTGGAGCCCACGATGTCGGACGAGCCACTGGAGCTCCTCGTCAGGGAGCTGCTGATATCGAAGGACGACGTCTATGTGCAGGAGGGCCCGCTGGGGCTCGAGGGCCTCAAGTCCTTGGAGCAGCTGGCCCGGCCCGAGCTGCGTGCCACCCCGTGGGTGTGGGTGACCGCTCCAGCGCTGGCTGCGGTCGAAGGCGAGGAGCCAGACATCTTCAGAATCATCAGAGAAGGCGATCTCCTCGTCCATCACCCGTACGACTCGTTCACCACCTCGGTGCAGGCCTTCATCGCCCAGGCAGCCCGTGATCCCGATGTCCTCGCGATCAAGCAGACCCTGTACCGCACCTCTCCGGACAGTCCAATCATCAAGTCCCTCGTCGCGGGCGCGGAGGCAGGTAAACAGGTCGTCGCCCTCGTCGAGCTCAAGGCTCGGTTCGAGGAGGAGCGCAACATCGGCTGGGCGCGCACGTTGGAGGAGGCAGGCGTTCATGTCGTCTATGGCGTCGTCGGGCTCAAGACCCACACCAAGACCGCTCTCGTCGTGAGGCGAGAGGGCGAGCAGATCCGCTACTACTCCCACATCGGGACAGGCAACTACAACGAGACCACGGCCAGGATCTACGAGGACCTGGGTCTCTTCACCGCCAGCAACAGCGTCGGCGCGGACATGACCGACCTCTTCAACTTCCTCACGGGTTACAGCAGACAGACGAAGTACCGGAAGCTGCTGGTGAGCCCCGTGAACCTCCGCACCGGAATCCTCCGCAAGGTCCAGAGGGAGGCGCGCAAACAGGACGGGAGCATCGTGATGAAGATGAACAGTCTCATCGACAAGAGGACGATCGATGCCCTGTACGCAGCTTCGGAGGCGGGGACCGAGATCGACCTGATCGTGCGGGGTATCTGCGGGCTGAGGCCAGGAGTCGCGGGCCTTTCGGAGAACATCAGAGTCCGATCCCTCGTTGGCCGTTACCTCGAGCACTCCAGGATCTACCGGTTCGGGAGCCATGAGCGTGGATTCGACTACTACATCGGATCCGCGGACATGATGCCGAGGAACCTCGACCACAGGGTGGAGGTGCTCGCTCCTGTCAGACAGAAGAACCTGCAGGAGCGGCTGGACGAGATCATCGACGTGGTCCTGGCAGATGAGGCCTTGGCCTGGGAGCTCCGGCCTGACGGCTCGTACGCGAGGGTGGGCAGACCAACGGGGATGAACGCCCATGATCGCCTCCAGGAGCTGGCGTCGACTCGCGTCGACGTCTGAGCTGCTGGGGCGCCGTGGCGCTCGGGGCCTAGCATGACTCCTCCCTGATGACCGACCGGATCCGATTCGAGGGCTGGCCTTGGCTGGCCGTACTGACCTTCGGTGCGCTCACGATTGTCCTGGGCGTCGTCGCCATCGTCTGGCCGGGCCAGACTTTTCTGGTGCTCTCCATCATCCTCGGGGTCTACGTGATCGTCTTCGGCGTCTTCTGGATGGTTGCTGGGTTCTCAGGCGCCGATCACGCCTGGCTCATCGTGTTCGGGGGGCTGCTCGGAGTGCTGGCCGGCGCGCTGATGCTCGCCCGACCCCTGAGGGGAGGTGCCCTCGTCGTCCTGGTCGTCGGGGCCTATTGGCTGGTGTGGGGTGTCGTGCAGCTCGTGACTTCGATCTTCGGCAGCGGGGTCGAGCACCGAGGGTGGGGCATCGTCTCGTCCCTGTTCTCGGTCGCTGCCGGGATCATCACGCTGTCGTGGCCTCAGATCACTGCGCTCGTCTTTGCCTGGCTGGCGGGCATCTGGTTGATCGTGGTCGGGGCTCTCGACATCGGCCGCTCTTTCGAGATCCGCAGGCTGAGGAGTCCCATCGCCTGAGAGTCTTCATCGGCCCCTCGCCACATCCCACTCCATGACGGAGAGGCAGGACCGGTGGAAGGGCCCGATCCCCTTGCTCCCCCTCGGAGCTCGGCCGCTGAGGACACATCGCGCCTGATAGGGTTACGCCGCCATGTCAGAGAAGGCAGACGTTCTCGCTACCTCGAAGCTCCTCGCGGGCTGCAACAGGCGCGAGCTGGAAACGGTCGCCGAGGTCGCCAGTGAGCGCACGTTCGCCCCTGGGCACCTCATCGTCCACGAAGGCGACACGACCGCGGCCGCCATGTGGGTGATCGTCGAGGGCGAGGTGGAAGTGCGCAGCGACGACCACGTCATCGCCACGCTCGGCCCTGGGGAGGTCTTCGGCGAGATGGCACTGCTCGAGCACGACCCTCAGCCTCGGTCAGCGGACGTCGTGGCCAAGACCGAGGTTCAGACGCTGCAGCTCACCCGATGGGACCTCAGAGGAGTCATCGCCGAGTACCCGGACATCGCCATGAAGATGGTGCACACCGTCGCTCAGCGCCTGCGGGACACCGACCACGCGCTCAGCGACTAGCGCTACAGATCTCCGATCGCGTAGAAGGTGCCCGACGTCGATCCCACGAACACCGCGCCTTGCGCCGGAGCGGGCGTCGACCTCACGAGCCCATCGGTCTCGAATTTCCAGCGGAGCTCGCCTGTGAGGGCATCGAGGGCGTAGACATACCCGTCGTCGCTCCCGAAGTAGACGACGCCTCCTATCGAAGAAGGCGACGCGGAGATGGGACCGTCCGCCTCGAAGGGGGTCCAGGCGAAGTCGTTCGTCTCGAGGCCCAGGGCCACGATCCGGTTCTGGGAGGCCACGTAGATGTTGCCGTCAGCGACGGCGGGCGAGACGCCGATCGGCGTGCCGATTTGGTAGTTGGGCTGGAGAGCCAGAGAGCAGTTGTCCGCCTCGACCGCCCACACGTTCCCGTCCTCGCTCCCCACGTAGACGAGGCCGTCGACGACGAGAGGAGTCGCTCGGACTGCTGCGCCGATGAGATGGCAGACAGACCCCGACCCCGTCTCGATGTCGATGGCATGAAGGGCACCTGCTACACCGACGAACACCGTGCCTTCCCACACCGCAGGGCCAGACTGGATGTCGAGCTCGCCGTCTGACGGATAGCGCCACCACTCCACTTCCTCCTCGACTGCGTCTGCGGCATACACATGCCCGTCGCGGCTCGAGAACACGACTTTGCCCCCGTCGACCACTGGAGAGCCGATGATCGGCTGATCAGTCGTCAGCATGCACGGCGCCGTCCCGCCTGCACCCAAGACCGCCCTGCGGTACACGCACCCATCCCCGCTGGCGATGAACGCCGAGGTCTCGGGAGCTCCCAGCGAGACCTCGGCAAGCGCAGGCTTCGAGTCGACATCGCCTCCGGTTTGAACCTGCCAGATCGGCTGACCGGTTGTGGTGTCGTAGTTGTAGACGCTGAAGTCCCTGCTGCCGAACATGACCGCGATCCCGAATACGGTCGGCGAGGAGTGGATCGCTCCGCCTACCGGAGCCTTCCAGTGCACGCAGTCCGCATTGGAAACGCCCGACTGGTCGCCGAGCGTGATCTGATCGGCGGGCGGGCACTGGACGGCGCTGGGCGGGGGGATGGTCGTGGCGACCGTCGGCAAGGTGATCTCTGCCGGCTCCTCGAGAGCCCCTGAGACGTTCAGGACGACGAACGTGCCGATGCCTGCCAACAGGATCACGGCTGCGGCCGTCAGCACTCTGGCCAGAACCCTGCGGACAGGCCTCCTTCTGATGAGGCCCAGCTCGCGCCGCTGCGCAGGGCTGAGGGTGGTGGCCGCATCCGCCAGGCCGGCAGCCACCAGGGCAGCCTCGACCTCTCTGACGAGCTCCGCCTCCGCAGCCTGCGCGGCCTCGTCAGTGACGTCGGGGAGCGCAAGTGCCGCGCTCACCTCGGGCCTCGCCAGCCAGGACTCCTCCCACTCTG
>CAZKJJ010000270.1:2613-3900 GCA_964553055.1 uncultured Acidimicrobiia bacterium | reverse complement strand
CGCTTCGGTCGTGGTAGTGGTCACAGTCGAGGATGTCATGGCGATGGCATCCAACGAAACGGTCGTGGTCGAAGCGTTGGTGGTATCAGAGGAAGGGGAAGGCTCGTCGGCTGCCACCTCCGCACCACATGCAGCTACGACGAGCGCGATCACGGCGATAACAACAGGAGAACGCAGACTCTCGACCCACCGCATAGACGAACTGGGACCCAGGCTACCGTCCCTTGCACGATACGTACACTGGCCGCCGGCGGCCGATCTCTGGCCAGTGGGTCGCTGCTCATCAGAGCGGTCCACCTGCCCGCTGAGGGGATGAGAATCGGACAACGAGCATGCACGCCGTTGCCCGGCACCATCGGTCCGAGGATTCGGCCCTGGGAGAAACCGCCAGATTTACCCCGAATCAGCGGGATGCTAAATCAGCCGTCATTCCCCAACGCGTTCTTTCGTTGGCGTCTTTGCCGTCGCCAGAAACGAAAGCGCCCTGCTACCAACCGCCAAAGGTAAGGTCCTCTCAGACCAGGGTGTCGCTCGTCCAACAGCGCCGCTGGAGGTACCACAGTCTTCAGCCACCACCGAACCGCTTCCACAGAACGTCCACGGACGGTCAGCGGCAACAGCCACTTACCCCGTCTTCTGAAACGGTGTCGACCAACCTCTCCCTGAAGTCTGATTTCGGAGCGCCACAAGAAGCCCCAGATCCATTTTCGCCAGCCTGACGTCCGAACGGTTGGCAATGGGATGGCCAGTGTCGCGGAAAGCGCGGTGACCGCCACCGACACCGGGGCGTCCAAACCTTCTTGTCGTGCCATGGTCTCGATGACGGCCCAATCGAGTTCCTCTCGTTCGATGATTCGGGCAATGTCGACGTGGCCGAGAAGACGCGAAAAGCGATCGCGACCAAGATGGATCAGAAAGTGAAGAAGGGAGGTTTCGGCGTCGAGAGTCCGAACAGGGCCTTTCAGCTGAGCCGCATCCTGCCAAACGACGCGCTGCCAGACTGTTTCGGCGAGGCGCGATTTCAGCCCGAGTTTGAACAGATCGAAATGTAGATCGATGGGCGTCTCGTCGACCCAAAGTGTCAATCCCTGGATGAATCCTCGTTCGAAGAGGCGCTGAGAGACTCCCGCCAGGGCATGCCCGGGCTGAAGGCTGGACACAATCTCGTCGATTCGCCCCAGCTGGGATGGCGCCAGGAGTATATCGAGGTCCCAGCACGGACGTTCCCCAACTCTGTCGTACCAGCGCTGCTCGGCAATCACTCCCTTGAAGATTGCGAACTCCACC
>CAZKJJ010000270.1:0-2603 GCA_964553055.1 uncultured Acidimicrobiia bacterium | reverse complement strand
CTCCACCTCCAGGTCCGCGAGCCGGTCTCCGACTCTTGAGAGGCCGTCCCAGAGCTTCGCATGACGTCCCCAGGTCAGGAGGTCGATTGCCTCCAGTTGCGCGGTGACGTCGGATCCAAGATCGATCTCGCCGCGGGCTACCCGGGTCCACAAGAGTCCCGACATCCGATGTTCGACAGCCGAGGCCAGCACCTGTGACGGGTCGTCGACAGGAGGAACCGGATGGTTCCGGGCTATGGCTACCAGGGCAGCGTGGGGTCGCGACATCAGCTGAGGAGGCGACTCGTTGACGGACGCTCAGGTCGTAGAGGATTCACCATGTCCCGCCCGGCTATTGAAACCGTGCCAGCTCTTCGTGTCCGTGACGACCGGGCCTCGGGCCGACGTCTACACCGCCAAGTTCGATCCAGGCATGGGCGAGATGGTCTTCGGGCCTCTCGCCCAGGCCGATGACCAGCGCGGGGTCATCACCCTGTTGCTTCAACAGTCGATGAAGCACCAGAGCGCGAACGATGCACCTCGGTCCGATGCGTCCGATGGTGAGGCTCTTGTCAACCGCCCGGCTCAACCGCCGCGGGTCATACCGGCGCTCCAGTGCAACCGGCCGAGTCTCATCCATTCGTCTGACGTAGGAGGGGAGGTCACGTCGACGAAGACCGATGGACGTGTGGCCTGCCCAAAACCAGATTCGGGCCCCCAGGCGAACCTTGGCAAGAAGGTCCCAAACCTCGCGATCACTCGTCAATCGAGGGCCTCGACGATTTCATCCACCGTGTCGACCAGTCTGGTCAAGTCGTGAGGCCGGTGCAGGTCCCAGATCTTGGTGTGGTTCGCCAAGACAGTCACACCGTCGAAGGCGCGTTCGGTGTCGGCATCGGTGGGGAGCCGGAATGCGAGGGCCCACAGATCACGCAGCATTTCCGGTCCATCCAGCGGTTTGAGGTTCACTTTGTCCTCCACTCCTCGAAGCAGGACGAGGCCTTCCAGTGGTATCGGTTGGCAGTCTCCACGCAGATCCTCCTCGAAGGAGAGGAATATGCGATCGGGCATGGTTGCCACCACCCGAGCGCCTGGAATGTGCAGCCACTCGGCCACGTCGGGTCTCAGGCGCAGTAGGGAGGGTCCGGGAAGAATCGTGGGATGCTCACCATCGGTCGAGATGCAGGCCACATCCTCAGCCAGTAGCCGATGTCCGCGTGCGGCAAACGCCGCGGCCAGACTGGTCTTGCCGAAGCCGCTCGGCCCACCGAATAGAAGAGCCCTCCTATCGACTTCGACGGCTGCAGCATGTATGGGGACCTTCCCTTGCATGACGAAGGTCAAGAGCATGGGGGTTGTCCACAACCTGGCCTCCCGGCTCACCGGCTCCGTGGCTGCAGGCACCGAGATCCTCCCTGACGCGATGTCGACGAGGTACCAACCGGCGTCACTCGTCCATACGCGGAGACGCCCTGACTCTGGATGAGAATACACCCGCCCATGGAAAGGTCGTCCCGGGCGGGGCTTCCATTCAACAAGTAGATCTTCAGATTCTTGAGGTCCCTGTTCGTCGTGGACATCGATCTCCAGCATGGAGCCGTTTCCGTTCCGCAGGAAAAGGAAGTCGAGATCAGATCGGATACCGAACCCATAACACGATCCTCGTGGCGGCACACTCATTCCCAGAGCGATGCGAACGCGTGGTAGTCGGCGAGGTTGTGCGCGATTCTGAGCTCCCAGAAGTCCATATCTTGGGTCTCCAGACGCTTCGCCAGGAGCTCGTAGTCGACCCGTGGCATCCGGTACTCCGTTTCGAGCAGCCAGCGACGAAGCTCGGCATAGTCCACTCGCGACAGCGTGTCCTCGTTGAATGAGGTCTTCCTTGGTCGGTCGACGATTTCATCGGGAAGGTGCCCACGCATTGTCTCTCGAATCAATGACTTCGAGCGGGCGTCCGGAAACTTGATATGGGCGGGCAGGCTGATGAGGAACTCCGTCAGATCGACGTCGTTGAGAGGCCGGCGTACGTTGGCTCGGCAGGCCTGCGCACAGATCGTGAAGGCTTCGATGGAGTGTGACGAGGGGGCGGAGGCATACCAGGTCTGCATCGCTCTCCAGCGTTGGCGGACCGGCCGCTCCAGATCGAGCCGACGCCCCGGCTCAGGTGCGCTGGCAGGGTCGAAGGCCCACCGCGCCCTTGGCGTGATCGGTCGCTTCCTCACCGTGCCGTAGAGACCGGAGAAGCTAGATGGCATCAGCGATACCAGGGTCTCCCGAACCAACGATCCCGTGGATCGTCCCCAGTCCCGGAGATCCGCCCAATGCCTTGCCGCCGTGGCCCATCGGCCGGTGGCAATGAGATGTCCCAGCACATGGTCTCGTACGTCGTAGACGAACTCGGCGAGCCCACCCAACAAGACATTGTCGGCACCCAGGTCACGGGCCACTCCGAGAAACTCCGCCAAGGCAGCGTAGGCGGCGGGCGACCCAGGCCCGTCGAGGATGTCGACCCAGTGCGCGATGTCCTGGAGGCGCCGATACCGCGGAGTGAAGGTGTGAGAATCGAGGTGCAGTAGGGCGGAGATCAGTTCGATGTATCGACTCTCATCAACACTGGGTGCGTG
>CAZKJJ010000269.1:0-3905 GCA_964553055.1 uncultured Acidimicrobiia bacterium | reverse complement strand
CGGTCCGTAGCCTGCAGGGGTGGAGGTCACGAACCCCGACCGCTTGGTGTTCCCCGAAGACGGGATCACCAAGGGTCACGTCGTTGCCTACTACGCCAATGTGACCGACCGGCTCCTTCCCTACATCAGGCGACGGCCGCTCACCGTAGAGAGATTTCCACGAGGCGTCGGGTCGGAAGGGTTCATGCAGAAGAACGCTCCCGAGCACTATCCGACCGGCCTCATCGGCAGGCACGAGGTGCCGCGCAGCGACGGCTCCGTCACCCTGTACCCGGTCGTCGACTCGGCGGAAGGCATCGCCTACCTCGCCAATCTCAACGCGATCACCTTCCACGTGCCGACCGTCACGGTCGACGCCGATGCCCGTCCCGACTGGGCGATCTGGGACCTCGATCCGCCTCCCGGACGCCTCGATCTCGCGCGCGAGGCCGCGGCCCGGATGCGGACCCTCCTCGAAGAGCTCAGCATGCCCACGCTGCTCATGGCCTCCGGATCGCAGGGATATCACCTCCGTGCTCCTCTCCAGCCGGCCCTCACCGCAGGCGGTGCCCAGCGTCTCACCAGAGGAGCCGCGGTCCTCGGTGCCGCACGGCACGGCGACCTGCTCACCGTCGCGTTCCACAAGGCGGAGCGGGGCGATCGGGTCTTCGTCGACTGGCTGCGAAACACACCTCACGCCACCACCGTCGCCCCCTGGTCCCTGCGTCCGCGCAGGGGCGCTCCAGTGGCCGCCCCGCTCAGGTGGGAGGACCTGTGGTCGGTCGAGCCCGACCAGGTCGGCTTGGCAGACATCGAGGACGTCACCGATCCTTGGCGCGAGCAGCCCACGATCGACCCGACGCCAGCCGCCGGAATAGTCGATGCGCTGCTAGCTGAGGCTGGGCTGGAGCTGGAGCCGTTCGATCGCTTCCGATCCTGAAGGGGACGCCGCAAGACGAGCTGTGAGCGACCGACTCGAACGTCGGGAATCGAGCTGAGGCATCCGTAGCCTTGGGACGTGCTCTACACCTCGACGAGGGGCGGGGCGGGGCAGCTGACGTTTCCGGATGTCATGCTGGCGGGTCTCGCTTCAGACGGTGGGCTGTTCGTTCCTGACCGCTGGCCCGTGGTCTCCTTCGAACCGGGCACTGCCTACGAGTCGATCCTCGCCACCATGCTCCTGCCCTACGTCGGAGGGTTCCTCGACGAAGGGCGGCTGCTGCGATTGGCGACAGAAGCCGTGTCCGCATTCCCTCAGGGTGTGGTCCCGATCCGGGAGATCGAAGACGAGACCTTCCTCATGGAGCTGTTCTGGGGTCCTTCGCTGTCCTTCAAGGATCTCGGTCTTCAGGTCGTCGCCAGGCTGTTCGAGGCGGTGGGGAAGCCGGTGACCGTCGTGGGGGCTACCTCAGGCGACACGGGTGCGGCCGCCATCGATGCGTTCCGTGGAAGGGCGAACGTGGCGGTCGTGATCCTGCATCCCGAGGGGAGGATCAGCGAGGTCCAGCGCAGACAGATGACGACGGTGCCCGAGGAGAACGTCCTCAACATCTCGGTGGAGGGGACCTTCGACGACTGCCAGTACCTGATCAAGGAGCTGCTCGCTGATGCCGAGCTCGGGCCGGCGCTGGCGACAGCCAACTCGATCAACTGGTTCCGGATCGCGGCGCAGACCGCCTACTACGCCCATGCTGCTTCGCGTCTGGAAGGTCCGATCGACGTGTCGGTGCCTTCCGGCAACTTCGGCAATGCCTTCTCCGCTTACACGGCTACTCGCATGGGATGCCGGATCGACCGGATCGTGGTTGCCACGAACATGAACCGCGGTCTGGCCGATCTGCTGACGACAGGCACGCTCGAGGTACGGAAGGCGATCCCGACGATGAGCCCTGCCATGGACATCCAAGTTCCCAGCAATCTCGAGCGCGCCCTGTTCGAAGCGCTGGGACGTGACAGCTCGGCGGTCGTCCAGGCGATGGAGATGATCGAGACCCGAGCCCAGCTGTATCTGATGGGTGAGGCGCTCGAGAGGTTGCGGTCCACCTATCGAGGAGAGAGCGTCACCGAGGCGGAGACGTCCCAGACGATGAGAGACCACCACCGTCTCACGGGCACGCTCATCGACCCTCACACGGCGGTGGCGCTGGCTGGCGCGAGGCGAGCCTCGCGAGAGGGCACGCCGATGGTGGTGGTGGCCACGGCGCATCCTGCCAAGTTCCCTGATGCAGTGGCGAGGGCGACAGGGGTGCTGCCCGCGCTTCCCGAGGACCTGGAGGGGATCTACGAGCTTCCTGAGCGGCTCGTTCGGGTGCGCTGCGACTATCACACGGTGAGGCGGTTGGTCGTCGACGCCATGCCTGCTGGGTAGGCTCCCCGACGATGCCGACGTGCCTCGTCTTGGTAGACGGTGAGCACTATCCACCAGTCATAGAGGCCGCAGTGGCGGGGCTTACCGGCCGCGGCTACGAGCTGCGGGCTGCCCTGTTCCTGGGAGGGACCGAGAAGGTAGCGAGGCCGTTGGACCTCGGCGTGCCCGTCCTCAGCGGCGATCCCGAGGTCCTGCTGGGCGATCTGATAGACGAGCACAGGCCGGATGTGGTGTTCGATCTCAGCGACGAGCCGATCCTCGACTACCGGAGCCGCATGCGCCTGGCTGCGGTCGCGCTCGCTCGCTCGGTGCCGTATGAAGGCGCCGACTTCAGGCTCGATCCGCCGAGACTTCCTCGGCTCGGCACGCTGCCCGCCGTCTCGGTGATCGGCACAGGCAAGCGGACGGGGAAGACGGCCCTCTCGATCGAGTTGGCGAGGCACTGGCGAACGGAGGGGCGGGAGATCGCCATCGTGACGATGGGTCGAGGGGGTCCACCCGATCCTGTGGTCCTGGCGGCGGCTGAGTTCCATCGAGGCCTCGAGGGTCTCCTCGGGCTCGCTGCACTCGGACTGCACGCGGCATCGGACTACGCCGAGGACGCAGTGCTGGCGGGAGTCGACACCGTGGGTACCAGAAGATGCGGAGGCGGTCTGGCAGGAGCTCCATTCGAGGACAACTTCCACCTCGGGGTCACCGAGGCCGAGTCCCTACGCCCCGAGTTTCTGATCTACGAGGGCAGCGGGACGGCGATCCCTCCAGCGAAGGCGGACTCGACGGTGCTCGTGGCGTCTGCCCGCCTCGACCCGGAGTACCTCGCCGGGTACCTGGGACCGTATCGGCTGCTCATCTCCGATGCCCTGGTGCTCATTGGCGATCCCGAGTCGGAGAGCCTCAAAGCGACGGCCCAGGTGATTCGCCCCGACCTTCCGGTGTTCACGGCCTCCTACCGATTGGAGTCTTCGGTGAGTGTCAAGGGGCGAGCCGTGTTGATGACCACCACGGCTCCTGCTTCGATCGGCCCCTCCCTCGAGCGCCAGCTGCGCGAGGAGGGGGCAGTCTCGGCGTCGGTAGTCCACAGCCTCTCTGACCGAGAGCAGCTGAGCGCCGACCTCGCGGACCTGCGAGGCACCGACCTCATCCTGACCGAGATCAAGGCCGCCGCCATCGACGTGGTCGCGCCTCGAGCGGCCGCAACCAGGCTCGAAGTCGGATTCATCCACAACAGGGTCGAGGTCCTGGGCGGCATCGGCGCACTGGCGGAGCTGCTCGAGCCTCGTGGGCTACTTGGCTCCGGCCAGACGTCGCCCTAGAATGCGTTTCGTATCCGTTGCCCCTTCGCCCGCCTTCGTGCCGGCAGGGGCCTTCCGAGAACCTCGACGGGGAAACCTTGACGCACATCGTCGCTAGCTGGGTTCGCCGTTGGGTTCCAGCGCATGGCCACCGAGGAGTGACATGACCAGCAGAGCGGAACTTCAGAGCAAGCCCATCCAGGACCTCAGGGACGTCGCCACCGAACATGGCATCGATCCAGAGGGTCTCCAGAAGGCCAAGCTGA
>CAZKJJ010000268.1:1031-3912 GCA_964553055.1 uncultured Acidimicrobiia bacterium | reverse complement strand
CTGCGAGCTCTGCATCCGCCTGTTCGGCGGCAGCCCGTGCACCATCCCCGTCGATGTGGAGGTAGCAGTGGAGTTGGGCCTCGGTGAGCGCGGCGCGCCCGTGCACCGCCTCGAACAGGTCCACGGACGTCGCCTCCCCTGACCGCAGGGCTGCTCCTGCCTCCTGCAGCGTGAGATCGGCCAGCCCCCTCACGGCTCCTCTTCGAGTGTGGGTGGCACCTGGAAGTAGCCATCCTGGTGGTCAGGAGCCTGCGAGAGGACCTCCTCGCGATCCAGTGATCGAAGGACGTCGTCCTCTCGGAAGGTGTTGACCAGGGGGAGCGGATGCGAGGTTGGTGCGACGTCCTCCGTCGGAAGCGCCTGGATCTGGGCAGCATGGGAGAGGATCACCGCGAGCTGGCTTCCGTAGTGCTCGAGCTGGTCCTCGTCCAGTGCGAGGCGGGCGAGGCGCGCTACGTACGCGATGTCGATGTCGACGGGCACGGCTGTGAGTGTAGAAGTGGGCCGGTCCGCGTCAGACGTCCTCCTCCGGCGCCTCGAGTCGGAATGCCATCTTCTCGCGGACGTCAGAGGGGAGCTTGGGAATGGCTGAGCGGGGCAAGAGGAACGTCGAGAGCTCGAAGAGATCGTTGAATACCCTGTGACGTTCTGTCGTCTCGCGAAGGTATTCGTACCCAGACGTCCCGCCCGTCCCGATCTTCGATCCGATCATGCGGGCCACCATGAGCGTGTGCCGGTGTCTCCACGACGTGAAACCCTCGTCGATGTCCGTGAGGCTCTGCAGGAGACGAAACGGGATCTGGAGGATGGGCTCGTCACGGTAGAGGCTGATCAGCAAGGCCGCGAGAAAGGCCTTCTGCGAGAACCTGCGGACACCTTGCCTTCGGAGCTCTTCGTACCTCTCGACGTCGAAGAGGGTGTCGAAGTGAGCGGCCGACCGCTCGAAGGAGGCCAGCTGGGCCTGACGCTCCGCCTCCGAGAGGCTCGGGTTCCCCAGGATGAGCGCCCGATCCGAGGCCAGCATCGCCTCGACCGCCTTGGCGTACTCTCGCCAAAAGTCGAAATCGCCAAGGTGGAGAAACGGCGTCCTGGCCAGCCAGCTCTCGACCGCGTCGAAGAGGGAGCGCCCTTGCTCGGAGGTCTCGAGCAGCCGCCGATGCTCCTCGGAGAAGCGGGACGTGTAGGGAGCCCCGCTGATGTCGAGCCGATCCTCGGGACGCATTCCGAGTCTGTTCTCGATCAGACGGAACTGCCAGCTCTGAAAGCCGGAGGCGGGAACGAGGTAGTCCCTGAAGTCCAGGAAGTCGAGCGGTGTCATGGTCTCGAGGATGTCGAGGTGCGGCTGTAGGAGGCGCTGGATCTCGACGATGCGCCTCAGTCTCTGCACGACCTTCCCTGTGTCCTCATCGTCCACGAAGCTGTTGGCCATGATCTCGATGACCGACTCGAGCTCGTGGAGGATCTGCCGAAACCAGAGCTCGTACGCCTGGTGGACGATGATGAACAGCATCTCGTCGTGGGCGCGCTCCCCGCGGCGGGCACTCTCCAGCTCCTGGGCGCCGAGCAGCTTGTCGAGCTGGAGGTACTCGCTGTAGTAGAGGCCACTCGCCACCGCCTTCAAGCTAGCGAAGGTCAGCCGGGGCGGCAGATCAGACAGGGGCGGTATCCGGCTGCCTCCGCGGAGGCCTCGTCAGAGAACCGCCTGCGGTTGTGTGGCCTGATACGGCGGGCTCTGCTGCACGTGGGGTGGCAGAAGATCCTGGTGGTCGTGCTGCCCATCAGCCGGACACCGTCTCTGGTGAGGGAGGCCAGCTCCTCGAGGTCGAGACCCTCCGAGCGAAGGATGACCTGCTTGCGCTCGGGCCCGTAGGCGTACTGACCGATCGTTCCGTCAGAGCGCACCACCCTGTGGCACGGTATGAGGACGGGAACGGGGTTGCGGGCGAGCGCGGTTCCCACAGCCCTGACAGCCGCCGGTCTACCGATCTCACGGGCCACCCAAGCGTACGGACGCACCTCACCCGGCGGTATCTCGGCTGTCTTGGAGAGCACCGATCTTCCGAAGCTGCTCACGCCCCTCAGGTCGTACGGGACCTTCGACCATCTTCCCGTCTCGAGTGCGGCGTCCACCTGTCTGGCCAGGCTCGCTGGTAGCTCCTCGGGATAGGAGTCCCGCCCTGTGACGGCTCGCAGATAGGCCTCGACGTCGTCGACGGCGTCGATCGGCGCGCAGGCTGAGACGCCTCTTCCGTTGAAGGCGATCCATACCTCGCCGAGGCCGCTACGGCGTGTGGTGTACCCGTCTGCGAGGCCCGTCCGGACCAACACCCTGGGAAGCACATCGGGGGGTGCCTCCGTTCGCAGCTGCTCGAGTTCTGTAACGACGGTCATGCAACTTCTCCTTCCGCTTCGATCATCGTCCGCAGCCTGCTGAGCCCGCGATGGACGTCTGCCTTTGCGGTCCCAACGGGGACGTGGAGGGCATCAGCGATCTCACGGTACGAGAGGCCGGCGACGTGCCTCATGACGACCGCCGAGCGTTGCCTGTCAGACAGCTTGGCGAGCCTGGGCTGCCACACCTGAGCCGCCTCGACCCAGCCATTTGGAGAGGCTTCCGCCTCCACATCGCCTCGGATGGGATCCTCGGGCTTCCTCCTGCGCGTGCGTGCCTTGTTCCTGCATTGGTTCAGCAGCGTCTTCCACACATATGCGTTCACGTGGAGCTGGCGGATGCGCTGCGGGGGGAAGTCAGCCAGGGCCGAATACACGCGTATGAAGGTCTCCTGGGTGACGTCCTCGGCGTCGTGCCTGTTTCCGACGAGCTGCACGGCGGTCGAGTAGAGCCTGCCCCGCAACGAGCGAACCAGATCGGGGAACGCGG
>CAZKJJ010000268.1:0-1021 GCA_964553055.1 uncultured Acidimicrobiia bacterium | reverse complement strand
CAGACGTCAGCTCCATCTGGGTATAGAACACCGGGCGTCCGGTCTCGGTTGCACCGAAGGTAGCGGCTCGTGGCTCTGGATCCCCAGCCGACCGGCCGGCGGGACACCGTGGCAGACTCTGGCCGGACGATGCTGTACCAGCCCGACCTCGAGGCCCAGGACCGTGAGGAGCGGCGGCTGTTGCAGACGAGTCGATTGCTCAGGCTCATCGAGCGCCTGGAGCGGACGAACACGCCGTACTGGCAGGAGAAGCTCGCCTCGGTCGAAGGCGTGGAGTCGATCGACGATCTCCCGAAGCTCCCTTTCACGGTCAAGGCAGAGCTGCGGGATACCTATCCGTTCGACATGCTGGCTGTCCCCCTCGATGACACGGTCCGTGTGCATGCCTCCTCTGGCACGCGCGGCAAGCCGACGGTCGTCGCGTACACAGCCGCCGACGTGGCGACCTTCGCCGAGGTCAACGCCCGATCGATCGCAGCCGCGGGGGGCGGGCCAGGAGACGTGTTCCACATCGCCTACGGGTACGGACTGTTCACCGGGGGTCTCGGACTGCACTACGGAGCGGAGCTCTTGGGCGCCACGGCCGTTCCCGCATCCGGAGGCAACCCGGCGCTCCAGCTGCAGCTGCTGATCGACTTGAGCGCCTCGGGCCTCGCAGCAACGCCTTCCTTCGCGATGCTCCTCGCCGAGCGGGCCAGGGCGGAGGGATTGATGGACTCGATGAACCTTCGCTACGGGGTGTTCGGCGCAGAGCCGTGGTCGGACGCCTACCGCGTGAAGCTCGAAGAGGCCTGGTCTGGTATCGACGCGTGCGACATCTACGGGCTCTCCGAGGTCATCGGACCCGGTGTAGCCATGGAATGCAGGGAGGAGAAGCGGGGTCTCCATGTCTTCGAGGATCACTTCTTCCCCGAGGTCGTTGACCCCTCGTCGGAAGAGCCGGTGCCACCCGGTGCGCGAGGCGAGTTGGTGCTGACCACCCTCACGAAGGAGGCACAGCCTGTCATCCGCTACCGCACCG
>CAZKJJ010000267.1:0-3921 GCA_964553055.1 uncultured Acidimicrobiia bacterium | reverse complement strand
GTAGAGACTGAGGAGGAGGACGGCCAGTCCCAACACTGCCAGGGGAGCAGCGACCAGTGCTACGCCAAGTGCGATGTAGATGAGCGCCTCCAGGACTGGTTCCAGCCGTGATCCCCGTGCTGCGTGTCTGAAACCCCGGAATCCTGTCAACAGGCCGACGACCAGCAGTGCGATGCCTCCGACCTGGGCCAACCGCTCGCCGGTGAATCCGGTGACGAACAGCAAGGCAAGACCCAAGACGGCCAAGAGAACCACGCGGGTGACTCCCCATGCGGTGCGCTCGGCGGGATCGCGCAGTTCGGATGTCCCGCCCAGGGCCCACGCGACCAGGATGATGCCAAGCAACACGGCGAACGCACGAGGCGACTGGCTTGGTGTCCTCAACACGAGAACCGATACCACGACCGCCGCCAACCCGCGCAGTGATTCGGCTGTCAATAGACGTGTGAGGTCGAAACCAACTCCGGTTGGGAGGAGAGAGCCGTCGTAGTCCTGAAACTCGGCGGACTTGAGATCCACATCCTGCTCGGGGCTTGAAGGAGCCGTGTTCTCGTCCACCGGGTCGAGTCTGCCACACGGCACTGGGACAGGTCGGATGGTCAATGATCTCCATGGGGAAGCCTTTTCGCACTCTCTTGGCTGCTCCACCGCAAGCCGTGGATCGTCCCCATACCCGGGACCACGAAGCTGCATCGTCTCGAGGACAACCTCGGCGCCGTCGACGTCGAGCTCATCAGCGAAGACTTCGAAGGCCTCGAACAATCCCTGGACGAGATCGACATCCAGGGACACCGATATTCCGAAGCCAACCAGCGGATGATCGACCGCTGACCCAGCAACGGGTCGTGGAGGCGGTTGTCAGCCCAGCTCTTCGATCCCCTCCTCGATGGGCATGGGCTGGCCGCCTAGAGCGACGTACAGGATGAACATCCTGAGCCATGTGAGGAAGAGCAATAGGGACATCGAAGCCACAAGGAAGATCGGTGGCGGTCGCATCAGGCCGATGGACACCGCCGCCAGCGCCGCCAAAACCAGGGTCGGGGCGATTTGCTGAGCCATTCCCGATGGGAACTCGTCTTCGGGCAAAGCCCGAACGGCAACCGTGATGCCGAGCAGAACGACTGCAACTGATGCACTGAGCAGCAGCGATGGCCCCGCCTCTGTTCGAAGTTCGCCCGCGTGCTCGACGAGGCTCACCATCGCCGCACCACCTGCTGCGATGGCCATCGTCAATGGCAGGTGGGCGAAGAGCCACACGGCAAGTGGAGCACCGGTGTGGCCAGGGACCCGTCGACCGAGGAGGTCGAAATAGTTCCACCAGATCCCGTAGCCGATGGTCAAACCGACAATGCCGGTGAACACGGTGAGAGGTGAGCGCTCCGAAGCATCGCCGAGCCCAGTCACCACACCGACGACGACCTCACCGAGCACCACGATCGTGAACAGTCCGACCCGCTCCACGAGCGATGCCGTCACCCCCTCCCCAAATCCAGCAGTCCGGCTTCGAGCCATCAGCAGCAGTCCCGTCGTCACCCAGGCGACGACGATGAAGCCCCAGATCCAGATCCGGGCCTCCTCGAGGAGCCCGCTGGCTACGACTGCGACCACCGTGAGACCCATTCCGGTGAGGTATCGCATTGTGATCGGCCGGTATTGGGGATCGTCGACCCGCTGAACGAGATACCACTGCCAGGTGAAGAGGGTGAACAGCACCGCGTAGACGTAGGCGAAGGCGGCTCCCGTCTCCCCTGTCGCCTCTCCGGCGAACACAGCGAGAAGCGCCAGAAGCGCCATCTGGAGGAAGATGTAGTTGCGACTCCGTCCATCGGGTCGTGAGTGGAGCTCGTGCCAGAACGTCCCGTTGAACCAGGCAAACCAGATGAGGCCAAAGAGGATGGCGAAGTCGAGCACCCCTGCCCAGCCGACGTGCTCGGCCAGATGATGAGCGATCTGAGCGATGAGCACTACATATACGAGGTCGTAGAACAGTTCGAGGAAGCTGACCTCGCGGGTGTAGATGACCTCCGCATGACGACGAGGTGGCGAGCGGAACCAAACTCGGAACCCGTTACGGACCCGGTTGCGTGCCTCAGTTCGGTGGATTGGGGACGACTTGTCGGCCATGGTCGCCGTTCACCGTACTGGTGCTCCCTGGGTGGAATCATCGCCGGCAGCCGGTAGAAGGTCGGTGGAAGCGCGGATAGGCCAGCGTCGTGAGACGGTTGAAGCCCCGATTAGCGGTTCGCTGACCGGGGCTTTCAGTGCGGGCGAGATTTGAACTCGCGACCTTCGGGTTATGAGAGTCAGGGGTATTCACTGAGCAGGTGGAACGCGCGAAGTGCCTGCTCAGAGACTGTTTCTGGTACGCGTCATTTCGCGTTCTCGACCGTCCCATCGCACTCCCTCGCGCGATGGACGCGCGAGGGAGCAGTCACTCCGGCGATTTCGTGCTCTTACCCTTGACGACTCGATCCCGCAGTTTGGTGTGCTCTCTCGGTGGACTGGTCGGAGCAGTCTCGGATTGGTAGACGACTTCGTGGCTTGCCATGTAGTTGGAGATGAACGAGGTAATGAGGGCTGCGATGGGTAGGGCGGTAAACGCGCCCATGGGCCCGGCGATGGCTCCACCGGCGAGGGCGGCTCCGAATGCGACCCCGCCGTTGAGGGTCATGGTCTTCTCGCTCAGCCTGGGACTCAGCCAGTAGTTCTCGATCTGCTGGTAGACCAGCACGTAGCCGAGAACTATCAATCCGGCGGCGAAACCTTGAAATGCGATGGATAGCAACACGGGGACGGCCCCGCCGATGTAGGTGCCGATCACCGGGATGAAGACAGAGACGAACGATCCGAATAGCGCCAGCGCCAATGCTGATCCGACGGGAAGGTCTACAAGCACCATGGTGAAGAAGAAGCCGAGACCGTTGATCAGCATCAGCAACAGCCTCGAATAGAAGTAGCCGCCCGTCTGAGTGATGGCCTGGTCCCACGTCCAGCCAACCCGCTTTTGGGTCACAGGACTGAAAAGCCGAAGGGTCGCACGTTGGATTCGGGGCATGTCCGCAGCGAAGTAGAAGGTGAACATGGCGATGGTCGCCATCGAGAACAGAAAGCCCACCCCGCTGGCGGCGATCCCAACGACGGTACCGAACGACTCGTCGGTGAAGTCCGCCGTCGCGTCACCCCCAGCCTCGAGACCACCACCCAGGTCGCCCAACCCGGAGGCATCGACTCCGAATGTGTCCGACAGCCAGGTCTGGGCGTCGGCGATCCACTCGCTCCCTCGCTCCCCGATGACTCTCGCAAGGTCGGTTACCGACGGGATCATGATCGCAACCAGAAAGATCGTGAACAGGGCTCCCACCACGTAGATCACGCCTGTGGCCGAACCACGACGCCACCCATACCGGTTCACCAGCCAGCGCACACCCGGGTCCAAGGCAAGGCCGAAGAAAAAGGAGATCGCAATCATGGCGACGAGGGTCGAAGCCTGCCGGATCGCCCAGATCAGGAACAGTGTGAGGAGGATTGCTCCGATTGCCTGCCAGATGATCCGACCATCGATCTGGATCTGGACCTGCTCAGGTCCAGAAGAGACATCAAACTCGGGTACACCCTCAGGCTGTTGTCCGGTCCCGCTTTCGGTGTCGTCAGTCATGCGATTCGGAGCGTATACATGGATGGGTGTGGCCCGTCGAGACACCCCCGCCCCGGGCTCACAACGGCAGCCCGAAGATGAGGATGGCAAGCATGGCCAAACCGACGCCGATGAATCCGATGACCGCTGGCATAGCGCTGTGCAATTGACGGTGGTGGGTTACACCTGCGGGTTCTCGGTGGTCTTGGCTTTTAGCCGTTCGTAAGGGGTTTGTCCGTCGAGGCCTCCGTGGGGCCGGTTGAAGTTGTAGAAGTCCTCCCACTCTT
>CAZKJJ010000266.1:0-3925 GCA_964553055.1 uncultured Acidimicrobiia bacterium | reverse complement strand
TCATGTTCCGCTTTCCGCACGAGCGCTCTGGCGGGCAGCGCCAGCGCGTGGCCATCGCCAGCGCCCTGGTGCTCGACCCCAGCTTCGTGGTGGCCGACGAGCCGACGTCCATGCTCGACGTGAGCATCCGTATCTCGATCATGGACCTGATGCTCAAGCTGGCCCATGAGTTCGACGTCTCCTACCTCTACATCACCCACGACCTGGCAGTGGCCCGCTACATGTGCGATCGGATCGCCGTCATGTACCTGGGGAAGATCGTCGAGATCGGCGACACCGAGGAGCTGCTCTCCAACCCGCTGCACCCGTACACGAGGGCGCTGCTGTCTGCGGTTCCCGTGCCCGATCCCGCGTACGTGAGGCCTGATGTGGAGATCAAGGGAGGCATCTCCAAGGCCATCAACCCTCCTCCCATCTGCAGGTTCATCGAGCGCTGCCCCTGGGTGCAGGACGTGTGCCGCGGCAGCGACCACCCGCCCCTCGAGGACAAAGGGAACGGACACTACGTGGCCTGCTATCTGGTCGACAAAGCCTCTGCCTGACAGATGACGGACGAGGAGCGGTCCCCAGGGCTGTGGACCGCTGCCAACCTCGTCACATTCGGAAGGCTGGCGGCCATTCCGATCTTCCTGTGGCTCCTGCTGGGAGCGGACGACGTGCTGGCGGCGGCTGTCGTCTTCGTGGTCATCGGTCTCACGGATTGGGTCGACGGGCAGTTGGCCAGAAGACTCGGACAGGTCAGCTCCGTCGGCAAGGTCATCGACCCTCTGGCCGACCGTCTCGCCATTCTGGCGGCGGTCGTGGGCGGTGCGCTCGCCGACATCCTGCCTGTGTGGTTCGTGGTGTTGCTCCTCGCTCGCGAGCTTCTCCTGGGCGTCTTCGCCGTGGTGCTCGCAGCGCGAAGGCGACGTTTCATCCAGGTGAGGTACCTCGGCAAGCTGGCGACCTTCGCCGTGTACGGCGCGGTGCCTGCGTTCTACCTTGCTGCGGCGGGCGTTGCCAAAGACCTGTTCTACGCCATCGGAATGATCGTAGGAGCGGCAGGACTCGTGTTGTACTGGTGGGTGGGTTTGCAGTATGTCGGTGACTACCGAAGGATGCTGCGGCAGGAAGGGGCATCGGTATGAAGATCCTCGAGGACCGCTGGTACACCGATCAGCACGAGTGGGCCCTCGTCGTCTCCGAGACAGGGATCAGGGTCGGAATCACGGACTACGCGCAGGACGCGTTGGGGGACGTGGTCTATGTGGAGCTTCCCGCGATCGGGGCGACGTTCGCGAGGGGCGACACCATGGCCGAGGTTGAGTCGACCAAGTCCGTTGCGGATGTGTACGCGCCTGCCAGCGGAGTGGTGAGAGCAGTCAACGATGCGCTGGCCGAGAGACCCGAGCTCGTGAACGCGGACCCCTTCGGAGACGGCTGGTTCCTCGAGCTGGACACAGGCGGAACCTTCGATGCGTCGAGTCTCCTCGATGCGGCAGGGTACCGGGAGCTGACAGAACCGGCCTGAATCGGCCCCCCAACTACGATGACCGGATGGAATGCCCTTCGTGCGCGTCTGAGATCGCAGACGACGTCACAGACTGCCCTGTGTGTGGCTTTGCGATCGAGCACGAGCCCACCGTCACCTACGTGCCGGTCGACACCGTCTCCGAGATCGAGTCAGGAACTCATGCAGCGCCGGGCCTCGAAGGGTTCGCCCTCACCGTGGTCCGCGGTCCCACGGCCGGCCTGACCTTCGTTCTGAAAGATGGCACGACGACCGTGGGAAGGCACGCCGCCTCTGACATCTTCCTCGACGACATCACGGTGTCACGGCACCACTGTCGCTTCATCGTGGGAGGGAAGGACCTCGTCGTCGAGGACTCGGGCTCGACCAACGGCACGTACGTGAACAGCCAGCGCGTCGACAGGGAGGAGTTGGCACCCGGGGACGAGGTCATCGTGGGGAAGTTTCACCTGATCGTCAGCGACGGCCATGACTGAAGAACCGCAATCGATCGGGAGTGTGATCAATCTGTTGAGGGACGAGTTCCCTGACATCTCGGTCTCCAAGGTCCGTTTTCTCGAGAACCAAGGGATGATCACACCCGGCCGAAGCGAGTCCGGATACAGAATCTTCTACGACGACGACATCAAGCGTCTTCGTTTCATCCTCCAACAGCAGCGCGACCACTACTTGCCGTTGAAGGTGATCAAGTCCCGGCTGACGATGTGGGAGCGGGGCGAGGAGCCGTCGCTCTCCCCACCTGGAGACACCCATCCCGAGGCCTTCTTCGCTCGGGGTGAAGCCCACTTCGAACGCGAGGAGCTGGCGCACTCTGCCGGGTTGTCCCCTCGACAGATCGACGAGCTGGTAACCATGGGCCTGCTGCACCCCACCCGAACCGATGGCAGGCAGCTCTTTCGAGATCCAGACGTCGCGATCGCGACGCAGGTGCAGAGGCTGGTCGCTTACGGCCTCGAGGTGAGGCATCTCAGGACTCTTGTCTTGGGCTCCGAGAAGGCGAGTGCGTTGTTGCGGCAACTGACGAGCCCACTGTTCAGTCACAGGAGCCCTGAAGCCAGGAGAAAGGCGGCGGAGACGCTCGCAGGCTGTGCCGATGCCATCAACAAGCTCCAGGCGGGCCTGCTCATCGAGGAGCTTCGGAGGATGCTCGAGGAATGAGAAGGACCGTCTCCATCCTCGTGCTGGTTGCGGCACTGGTCGCCGCAGCCGCTCCCGCCGCTGCGCTGCCGGGAGACCCGCCGCCTCCTCCGCTCCAAGGTCTCGCGGTGGGGGACCCACCAGCTGTGACCGCCAGGGCGTGGCTGCTCTATGACGACACGTTCGAGTTCGAGTTGGCGGGGTCGTCCGAGGACGTGGAGCTCCCGATGGCATCGACGACGAAAATGATGACAGCCCTCGTGGCCATCGAGCAGTCAGATCCTGACGAGCTCGTGGTCGTCTCGGAGCACGCGGCGGCGGTCGGTGAGGCGGAGGTTGGACTACAGCCAGGCGAAGTCTTCACCATCGACGAGCTGGTCACGGTCATGCTCGTGCGCTCTGCCAACGATGCGGCCGTGGCGGTCGCCGAACACGTCGCAGGATCCGAGGCTGCCTTCGTCGACCTCATGAACCGGCGAGCAGACGAGCTCGGGCTCGAGCACACCAAGTTCGCCAACCCGCACGGCCTCGACGCGCCTGGCCACTACAGCTCGGCTCGTGACCTGCTGGTGATCGCCCTGGCGGGGATGGACCACCCCGAGTTCGCAGCCGCGGTCCGGATGACCGAGCACGCTCTGCAGGACGCTCCCGACGGGACGGGGCGTACGGCCGAGACCACCAACCGTCTGCTCGAGGAAGGGTTCGAGGGGATCATCGGGGTCAAGACCGGCTTCACAGCAGACGCGGGCCTGACGTTCGTTGCCGCGTCCGAGCGGGGAGACAGGAGGCTGTACGCGGTCGTGCTCGGATCCACCGGCGTCGGAGGCCACTTCACAGACGCGGCCGCGCTGCTCGACTGGGGGTTCGCGGAGTTCCTCTTGGTGCAGGTGTTCGTGGAGGGGACCACGTACGGACAGTATCGAGGAACGGCCGGCGTCGAGCCTCTCGTCGCCGAGGAGTCTTCGAGGGTTCTGCTGACGAGAAGCGGCCGCAACGGCGACGTCACACTGGAGCCCCGGTTCGACCTCGAGACGCCCGTCATGGTGGCGACGCTCGATGACACCGAGCTCACCTCGGTGCCGTTGTCTGTGACATCGGACAGGAGCATGCCCTCCTTTGCGGACGCCTTCGGTTGGATCGGCAAGTACTGGGATTGGCTGTGGAGTGGCTGACGTACTCACCAAGGTGATCCCCGAGGCCGAGCTGCGAGCCCGGGTCGCGAGCATCGGAGCCCAACTCGATGAGGCCTACCGTGGCAGGCGACCCGTGTTCGTAGGT
>CAZKJJ010000265.1:0-3933 GCA_964553055.1 uncultured Acidimicrobiia bacterium | reverse complement strand
CCCGTGCGTCTGTCGGGCCGTCACCCTTGGCAACGCCCAGGAGGACACACAAGCCCCGCTCGATCTCTCCGACCGTTTCGCCTCCCACGGTGACCGAGGCACGTGAGACGCGCTGCACGACTGCCCTCATCAGTTGGAGGAGGGGTCTGCCGGATAGGTCGCATACAGTGCCAGGTCTCCGCCCTGTCTCCGCAGCACCTCATGCCAGAGCGAACGGGGATCTCTGCTGAAGGCGTCGGCCGTCAACCCGTCGACGAGGAACCAACCCGGCTGGGCCATCTCGGCTTCGAGCTGTCCGCCTGCCCACCCCGAGTAGCCCGCAAAGACCCGAACCTCACGGATCGAAGGCCCGTAGTCGTGTGGTTCCAGCGACAAGTCGATGAGGCCAACGTCGCTCAGCACTGGAGTCCACATGGGATGATCTGGATCCTGGTCAACGAGCGCCATACCGACGGCCACCTCGCGCTGCACAGGGCCCCCGATGAACACACGATCAGGCTGCCCGAGGAGATCCGCCCAAGAAGGTAGGGGCCCGCGGGGATCGGCTTCGGTGGGACGGTTCAGGATGACGCCGACCGTGCCCTCGGCTCCGTGTTCGACGACGAGCACGACACCACGTGAGAAGTTTGGATCCGTGAGTGAGGGAGCGGCCACGAGCAGGCTGCCAGGCCGGACGGTCGCCACCATGACATGGTGATCGTAGGCGCAGCCGACTATGACCTGTGACACAATCGAGCCGTGACCCCTCCCGCGTCGCGGTCCGCAGACCAGGACCCCATCGTGGTGCTGCTGGAGGTCCCGAACAGCTTCGAGAGACGCCTGCTCGCCCTCAGGGCGCGCCGTATGGATGACACAGCCCTGATCACCGTCCCAGGAGCCGAAGGCGACGACCGATTGGCACTGAGGCTCGGCTTCGGCGACAACCCGACGTTCGTGCCGCTGCGTGTCGTGTGGTCCGAGGCCAGCAGACCCGGAGCAGGTCGGCCGGATCGGGACCGGGGTCTCTCCCGGGGACGATGGTTTCGCGGCAGACATCCCGCCCTGGTCGTTGGAGACCCCGCCTCATTGGCTGAGCTCGAGCAGCGCTGGAGGTCCTCGGACCGCAGGGGCACGCTCTCGCACTACGTTGAGCGGCAGGCACAGCTCGCTCTCGACCGAGCGGAGCGAGCGATTCGGGGATCCCGCTACAAGGTGCCGCGTTTCGTCCAGGATGAGGTGCTGCGCAGACCGGAGCTGCTCCACGAGGTCACAGAGATCGCCGAACAGACGGGTGAGGGCTCCTCCAGGGCCGTGATGCGAGCTAGGAGGTATCTCAGGGAGATCGCGGCGCTTCCGAACACGCACGTGATCGACGCGGTGGCCAACCTCGTGCAATGGCTCTACCGACGCGGCTACCGGGACCTCCACTATCCCCAGGAAGCGTTGTCCGAGCTGTCCGCTCTGACAGGGGAGTTCCCTGTCGCTTACCTCCCGTCTCACCAGTCGAACCTCGACCACCTGATCTTGGCTCAGCTCCTGTGGGAGAACGATCTGCCGCCCAACCACACCGCCGGTGGGGTGAACATGAGCTTCTTCCCCGTTGGCCCCATCATGAGGCGGACAGGCGTCTTCTTCATACGCCGAACATTCAGGGAGCATGCGCTCTACAAGGCAACACTTCGCTCCTACCTCGACTACCTCATCGAGAAGCGATTTCCGCTCGAGTGGTATCTCGAAGGTGGGCGGTCGCGTTCGGGGAAGCTGCGCCCTCCCCGTTACGGGATGCTGACGTACGTCGTCGACTCGGTTCGGCGTGGAAGCTCCGAGGACCTCTACATCGTGCCCGTGTCGATCGCCTACGACCAGATCCACGAGGTCTCGGCACACGCCGCCGAGCAGAGAGGTGAGCAGAAGGAACCCGAGGGGGCGGGGTGGTTGGTCAGAGCCGTTCGCTCACTTCGGGGGCGATTCGGGAGCATCTACGTTCGCTTCGGAGAGCCCATCTCGGTCGCCCGGGAGCTCCCCGATCAGGACGAGTCCCTCGCGGTGCAGAAGCTCGCCTTCGAGGTGATGGCCAGGATCCAGCGGGTGACGCCGATCACAGAGCCTGCCCTGACGATCTCGTCCCTGCTCTCGCACTCCGGCAGAGCTCGAAGCTTCCGCGAGCTCCACGCGGACATCATGGAGCTCGAGTCATACGTGAGAGCGCGAGGGCTTCCGCTTGCACCCTACTTCGCACTCGAAGACCCAGAGCACATGGCCTCCACGCTGGAGCTCCTCTCGGGAAGGGGCGTCGTCCGGACGTTCGAAGGAGGTGCCGAGCCCGTCTACGCCGTGCACCCCAAGAGGTTTCACGAAGCGGCCTACTACCGCAACACCATCGTCCACCACTTCGCGACCAGCGCCATCTCCGAGGTCTCGGCGGTCGCCGCGGCGGAAGCCAAGCGAATGCACCAGGACGCCCTCTCGGATGCGGCCATGGCCTGGCGAGATCTCCTGAAGTTCGAGTTCTTCTTCGCCGAGAAGGCCGCGTTCTTGGAGGAGGTCAGGGCAGAGCTCGAGTCGATCTCGTCGACGTGGGCGTCCTTCCTGGCCGAGGGCCAGGGCTCCGCGGAGCGCCTGCTCAGCCGCAAGGTGCCCCTGGTGGCCCACTGGGTCCTCGCACCCTGGATCGACGGCTACCTCGTCGTCGCGCTCGCGCTCGAACGGCAGAGCCCAGGTCCTGTGGATCAGGCCGAGCTTCTCAGGAGGTGCCTGGGTTTCGGCCATCAGCTCCTCATGCAGGGGCGAATCGGGAGCCCTGAGTCGGTCTCGAAGGCGGTGTTCGAGTCAGCTGTGCAGCTCGCTGAGAACCGCGGGCTTCTGACTGGATCCGTGGACGTCGCGGGCCGGCGGGAGCACTTTGCGAGCGAGGTTGCCCAAGCCAGACGGCGCGTCGATGTGATCCGTCGCCTGCAGGAGAACCGCACGGCTCCGTAACATCACCCGCATGCGCTACCGCGACCGTGTGGACGCGGGCCGTAGGCTCCTCCTTCATCTCGACCACCTCAGAGGCCGCGACGCGGTGGTCCTGGCCCTTCCGAGGGGCGGCGTCCCCGTCGGAGCCGAGGTGGCAGGCGGTCTCGAGGTCCCGCTCGACGTGCTCGTCGTGAGGAAGTTGGGGGCACCGTTTCAACCCGAGCTCGGGGTGGGTGCCATCGGCGAGGACGACGTACGCGTGGTCAACGACGAGCTGGCGGCTCGCCTCGGTTTGACCGACCGGGACATCGAGCGCATCGCCCGGCTCGAACGTGAGGAGCTCACGAGGCGGGTTCGTCTCTACAGGGGGAACCGCGCGCCCATTTCAGTCCAAGGGCGTACGGCGTTGGTGATCGACGACGGCCTGGCGACTGGCTACACGGCGCGGGCTGCGATAGCGGTTGCGAGAAAGAGGCAGGCGTCGATGGTGGTCCTGGCGATCCCAGTTGCTGCCCCGTCAGCCGTCGCAGAGCTCTCATCGATCGCAGACGACGTCATCTGCCCCGAGCAACCTCGTTTTCTCGGAGCGGTCGGCCAGTGGTACGACGACTTTCAGCAGACATCTGACGAAGAGGTCATCCTGCTGATCTCGTGAGAACGTGGTCCACGACCCTGTCGATGGCAACGGTGAGCTCGGAGGGCTGGAATGGCTTCGAGACCACGTCGTCCATGCCGGCCTGCACGCATACGGCGCGCACCGCCTCGAGGTCTTCGCTGGTCGTGGCAATGATGGGTGTCCGATCTTCGCGGCCCAACTCGGCCGATCTGATCTGTCTGGTTGCCTCCAGACCGCTCAGCTCGGGAAGTCCGAGGTCCATGAGCACGACGTCGAACCGAAAGGCATCCAGCGCTTCGACCGCCTCCAGCCCATCGACCACGGAGAACACGGAGTGCCCTCTGGTCTCGAGGAGCCGTTTGGCTGACATCCGGTTCGTC
>CAZKJJ010000264.1:3174-3937 GCA_964553055.1 uncultured Acidimicrobiia bacterium | reverse complement strand
ACGGACGCCGAAGTCGGGGATCACTTCGTGTCGGACACAGTCGTCGTAGGCGCCGATCGGTCGCAGGTTGTGACGACGGCGCCACATGTGCTGGTCATCGGCTGAGTGTTCGATCCATTGGAACCGGCGTGGGTCCCCCTTTAGGGTGGCCGTCCAGACGACGACTGGAGATGGGAATGAAGATCCTGGTGCCTCTCGACTTGTCCGAGACATCGGCCAAGGCGATCGGACCTGCCACAGACATCGCACGGGGGCTCGGCGATGAGCTCGTCCTGGTCACTGTGAATGGGTCCCGACTCAGAGCCGACATCGAGGTGCAGAGTGTTGCGTCGGCGGAGCATGTCGAGGTTCCCGAGATGGTCGAGGCGTATCTGAAGAGCAGGGCGGCTGAGATCGAGAATGTCGAAGTGTCCTACACAACCCTTTCTGGAGAGGGTGCCGCCGAGGCTCTCGTCGACTACTCGGATGGTGACGACATCCGCATGATCGTCATGGCGACGCACGGCCGCTCGGGTCTGGACAGATGGCGGATGGGCAGCGTGACAGAGCGAGTGGTGAGATACTCCACGGCGCCGGTACTCGTCGTGCCTACCAGAGGTCCTGGATGAGCTTGCTCAAGGAGTGCTGATGATCCAGGAGTCGGCGCCGATGGCTGCCTGATCCTGGCGAAGGATCACGATGGTGTCGCTGTCGGTCTCGACGTACTCGTCCGGTCCCCACAACCCGGCCTCGGAGGCGAGGCTCAACCGGTCGTGACCGGTCG
>CAZKJJ010000264.1:563-3164 GCA_964553055.1 uncultured Acidimicrobiia bacterium | reverse complement strand
GGTCGGTCCCCAGGCCACATAGTCGATCATTGCATCGGCATCTGAGAACGAGTCGCTCGAAAACAGTGCGATCTCTCCCCCGCCGACCTCCACTCCGCCGACATCACGGAGACTGAACCGGATCGTGGCTCGGGGTTCGATCGTGAAGATCTGGAACTCGGATGCCTGCCCGTTCTGATAGACCCACAGACCCTGGGTCCGCACGTCGGAGGTGCCGGTGTTGGTGAGCAGCATCGAATTGAGCTCGTAGTCGACACCGATTACCTGCAGATCGCCGAGGCTTCCTGTCTCGTCTTCGGAGGCACAAGCTCCGAGGACCATGGCGACTGCCGTCAACATGGCCACCAACCACATGCCCCGAGGCTCGGATGTTGAGTTGATTAGTCCAATAGTGTCTTCGCCAGTCCTTTCATCATGTGGATACAGCGTTCCAGGTGATCGAGGCTGATGAATTCGTTGGGCTGGTGGGCCACCTCGATGGAGCCGGGCCCGCAGACGACTGAGGAGATCCCGGCCCGCTGGTAGAGACCGGCCTCGGTCCCGAAGGCGACGACTCGTGTCGTCGCGTCTCCAACCACACGAGACACGAGCTCTAGTGCCGCTCCGCCGACTTCGTACTCGAGACCACCGACTGCACCATTGGTGACGGTTTCGACCGAGGCGCTGGCAGATACCTTCTGCATCTCCTCGGTGATCTGCTTCTCGAACTCAGAGGTCCGGTCGAGCACGTAGTTGGCGTCCAAGTCGTCCACCGGCCTCATCTCCCACTGGATGACACACTCCCCGGCAACGATGTTGTGAGCCACACCCCCTCGCATAGACCCCACGTTGATCGTCGTGTGCGGTGGGTCGAAGGGACTGTCAGGTTTGGCCCGTTCTTCCAGGGACTTGGCCAAGTCCATCAACATGGAGACATAGCGAGCGCCGTACTGAACCGCGTTGACTCCATGTTCGGGCAAGGATCCATGCCCTTCCACGCCAGTGAGGGTCGTGGTGTACTCGTGCATCCCTTTGTGGGCCACCACGATGGTCATCTCGGTGGGCTCCCCGACGATGGCGGCTCGAGGTCGGTAGCCGGCCGTCAGCATATCGTCGATCAGCACCTGTGCTCCTCTGCAGCCCACCTCTTCGTCGGCGGTCACCGCCAGGTGGAGGGGCCTCTTCAACTCCAGGTCGGCAAACCAGGGAGCCAGGGCGAGGGCGCAGGAGATGAAGCCCTTCATGTCCACGGTGCCCCGGCCATAGATTCGCTCATCACGTCGCATGGCGACGAATGGGGCACCGATCCATTCTTCGTCCCCAACAGGGACGACGTCGGAGTGTCCGGAGAGAACTATGCCATCCTCGTTTCCGGGGCCGATGGTGGCGAGGAGGTTTCCTTTCATTCCTGTGCCATCGTGGGTGATGCGCATCTCATAGCCGAGGGGCTCGAGGATCCCGCTCACATACCGGATGAGATCGAGATTGGACTCGGATGTGACCGTGGGGAACCCGACGAGGTCGCCGAGGATCATCATTGCGCGGTCACGAGCCCTCATGTCCGCCCTAGCCGTTCCAATGCAGCCTCGCCGTACCGAGCCACCACGTCCATGAGGACCGATAGGTCGACCAGCGCGCCGGTGAGGACCAGTGCGACGTTGTCTCCGAAGAGCACGCTCGAGTGGCACATGAGTGCTGCGATCGGAGTGGCACCCGCGCCTTCCACGACGAAACGTTCCTCCACCACGCTCTCGGCCATGGCGAGACCGATTTCCTCCTCGGTCACCAGAACGAGCTCGTCGACGAGCTCGCGAACCATCGCAAACGAGTGGTCGTTGTCAGTGGTGATCCCGCCCTGAAGACTGTCGGCGAGACTCTCTACCTCGGGGATCGTCACCGGATGGCCTGCCTGGAGGCTGGCGTGCATGGCCGCACCGCGGTTCATCGAGACACCCACCAATCGCGCCCGGGGTCTCATCGTCTTGACTGCCAGTGCGATCCCTGCGATGAGGGCCCCCCCGGACACCGGGACGACCACTGTGTCAACCTCGTCCCATTGCTCGACTATCTCCAGCCCGACCGTGCCCTGTCCGGCAGTCGTCAACGGGTCATTGATCGGATCGACCATCAGGTAGCCATCGGCCTCGAGTTCCATTGCCATCTCGGCGGCCTCGTCCTGTGACTGGCCGTAGATGCGCACATCGGCACCCCTGGCGGACAGCGCCTCTCGTTTGTCGGGTGTCGTGTTGTGCGACATGCAAACAGCGGCGGGTATGCCCAGCTTCGAAGCCACGTAGGCGACGGCGCGGCCGTGGTTGCCCGTCGAGTAGGCCACTCCCCCGAGAGAGGGATCGATTTCCCTGTGTGAAAGGATCACGTTGGCTGCACCCCGCACCTTGAAGGCACGTGTCGGCTGGGTGATCTCCAGCTTGAGTCGCACGTCGGCGCCTGTCAGGCTGGAAAGGCCAAACGATGGGACCAGGGGCGTGCGATTGGCAACCGCTTCGATTCTCGAAGCCGCCTGCTTGACGTCGTCGAAGCTGGGCCACCGGCTGCTCATCATGGTTTCACGAACAGGCGGCGCGGATAAGAGGCGAGAGTTTCTTCCGGTCCCTGGTCGCG
>CAZKJJ010000264.1:0-553 GCA_964553055.1 uncultured Acidimicrobiia bacterium | reverse complement strand
ATCCTGCATCCACAGGCCGGGCATGAAGTGGAAGGTCATCCCGGGCTCCAGGATCGATTCATCGGTGGTGCGGAAGCTGATCGTCCGCTCCCCCCAGTCCGGGGGATAGCTGAGGCCGATCGGGTAGCCACATCGCCCCTCTCGCTCCACTCCGGCTCGCTCCAGTGCGGCGTAGAGGGCTTTGGCCACGTCCTTGGCCCGGTTGCCTGCCCGGGCTGCCTCCAACCCGTCCTCGAGACCCTCGACGAGTGCCTTCTCCGCGTTGAGCATCTCCGGCGGCGGCTCGCCCAGGTACACGGAACGACACAGCGGTGCGTGGTAGCGGCGTACACAACCTGCTAGCTCGAAGAACGTGCCGGCATCTTTCTCGAAGGGACGGTCGTCCCATGTGAGATGAGGTGCCGAGGCGTCACGGCCGGTGGGCAACAGGGGCACGATTGCCGGGTAGTCCCCACCGTATTCCTCGGTGCCGGTGATGGCGGTGTGATAGATCTCGGCAACGATCTCGTTCTTTCTCACACCCGGTTCGACCCGCTCCAAGACGGTGTCGAAC
>CAZKJJ010000263.1:0-3942 GCA_964553055.1 uncultured Acidimicrobiia bacterium | reverse complement strand
CGACCGGCGAGCCACGACCGATCGTACTTTCGCGATCCTTTGTTGATGCTCGATGGACTGATTCGGCCGCCTCGGTTCAACTTGAAGAACGAGTTGATGGTGCGAAAGCACGCGCACGCGACGATTCTGTCTGTCTTGCACCGAATGTCACGGGATGAAGCGCTGACGGAGCCAGAGGTGGAGCAGGTCGGTATCTCCACGCTCTCTGAGGTCTCTGCCTCAAGTACCGAGAAGGCCGAGATTCGAGACGCGCTCGAACGCGCGTTCCCAGACCATGTCAAAGGCTACCTCTACCGCGCGGGGGGAGAAATACAGCACGACAAGTTCGAGGCAGTTCTGCTCGCAAAGGTGCTCGAAAAGCAAGAGGACATCCTCGTGCACGACTGGGAGGCAGTGTTTAGCCAGGGTTGGCCGAAAGCCGACTCCGATCTTGTGACATCAGAACAACTTCGCTCGTATGTTCGCGAGATGGCGAAAGCGCTGGAGGACGTCGTGGCGAGGCTCTATCGACGACGCGATTGGGCAATCGCGCAGGTCCAGCGCCTCAACGCTGTCTTCAATCGCCAAGGGGCCCTGACGCCAGAAGAAGAATGGACACGACGGCGCTGCAACACGCTGCTGCAGAAGCTCAAGGGCATTCGGTCTCGTTCTAAGTCGGATGCCGAGGGATACGACGACACATACACGTACTCGGTACTCGCGGCCGAGGGCTTCCTCCCTGGCTACGGACTCGATTCGGGGACGGTGCTGGCGACATATGAAGCATCTGATTCTGGGGACTCGCAGCGAGATTGGGCGATCCGCCGTGGCACCGCGTTGGCTCTGCGCGAATACGTTCCCGGCGCGCTGATTTATGCGGGGGGCAACAAGTACTTCCCGCGGAAATACCAAATGGCGACGGAAGACTCCGCGCTATTCGCGGTCGACGCATCCAGCCAGGCAGTGCAAGAGGTTGGTTCGCCGAGCCAGCACGCACTCGCCGCGCTGGGAGCCACAGGACTTGCTGCCTACCCGATCTGTGATGTTCAGCTGCCGCACCAGTCCAACATCTCGGACGACGAAGATTATCGCTTCCAACTGCCGTCCGCCGTTTTTGGCTATGAGCAAGACTATCACCGTGGTGGAATTGCCTACGCCTGGGGTACGCGGGATGTGCAGTTTCGACGCAGCGTTCACATGCGACAGGTCAACGTGGGGCCATTAACGCACGTCAACGACCAGAATCTTGGGTATCCGGTCTGTCCAGTATGCGGAGACAGCCGGTCGCCGTACTCTTCGGAGCGTGAGCTACAGGACTTCCAGCAACTGCATGCGAATCGCTGCGGCCGCGCACCAGGGCGAATTGGGTTCTACGCCGATGTGGTCGCGGATGCGCTGCGCTTTGTCTCCTGCGTCAATCGAAACGAGGCCTACAGCGTTGCTGAGGCAATTCGCAACGGGGCTTCTCTTACGCTGGAGATGGAGCTCGGCGACCTTCAGGCGCTGGCAATCGGTCAGATGGGGCAGGAATCCGTCGACTTGCTTCTCTACGATCCGATGCCGGGAGGTTCCGGTCTCATCGAACAGCTGCTAGAGCGATGGGACGAGGTCGTTGAGCGCGCGCTTGATTTCGTAGAGGGTTGCCCAGCGCGGTGTGAGGCGGCTTGCTCCGAATGCCTCATGGACTATCGGAACGCGTACTACCATCGATACTTGGACCGGCATCAGGCTGCCGAGGTTCTTCGGTCGCTCGGTCCACTGATCGAGGAAGCGCACGCTATTCCGCCGCAAATGCCAGGAGCGACCGACACGGGTCCTGGGCCAACCAACGTTGCTGAGGCGCGTCTCGCCGCGATTCTGGAACATGCCGGCTTTGGTGACTACGAGACGCAACGGGAGATAGAGCTCGGCCACCCGCTGGGTCGTACGTTTCCAGACTTTTACTACGTTGACCCGCACGACATCTTCGACGGTATCTGCATCTACCTCGACGGCTTGAGCGAACACATCCATGGGAACGCTGCCACCGCTGAACGTGATGCCAAGATACGGGAGCAGCTGCGTCACGCGAACTATGACGTGCATGAGCTTCCAGCTAGCTACCTATTCGATGAGACTGCGGTTCGAGACTTCCTCTATCGACTCGGCAGACGGCTGGCGGACAAGGCTCGAGCGAAAGAACTCAAGGCGGACACGTCCAGCTACTTTGGAGATTTCCTCCCCGACGAGGATACCGCTGATCTGCCTGAGGGGGATTCGAAATGGAACGAATATCTCGACCTAGTCGATGATGGCTGGGTTGATGTGGTGAAGCGGTTGCGTGACGAAGCACTACCCGCGCCTTACGACGTGCATAGCCCCGTGATGGTCGATGGACGCACCTCAGCGCATGAATCGATCGTGGTGTGGGAGAAACCGATTGGACGAGTTGCTCTCGTGCAGCCTGAAGTGGCGGATGCACTTGATGACGCGGAGGACGAGCTCATCGTGATTGGGCGAGGGGCTTGGCTCGATGAGTTGAAACAGAGACTGGGGGTGACCGAATGAACTTCTACTTTGCCAAGACGTTCCAGGACAGCCTGGGCAAGCTCGACAACCAGTGGCAGAAGCTCGCGAAGCAGAAGGCCTTCGACTTTCAGATGGACCCGGCCCATCCAGGCTTCAAGTTTCACAAGGTCGATGGTTCGATCGACAACTTCTGGTCGGCAAGGGTCAGCGACGACATACGCTTCATCGTCTACAAGGACGGTGACATGTACATGTTGTGCTACGTCGACCATCACGACGCTGCCTACGACTGGGCCGAGAGGCGACAGTACAAGCCACACCCGAAGACCGGCGCCGCGCAGTTCGTGGAAGTCGTCGAAAAGGTCGAGGAGGTCGTCAAGACGGTCGTAACGGAGGTGGAAGAAGAGCCGCCACTCTTCGACAAGTACGAGTCAGATTACCTCCTGGCACTAGGGGTTCCGGAGGAATGGCTCGAGCCCCTGAAATACGTTGGGGAATCCGCATTCTTCAAAATCGTGGATCGGCTGCCGGAGGAGGCAGGGGAACGGCTCTTCTCGCTCGCTGCGGGCGTTCCGGTGCCCGTACCGTCCGACGACAAGCCAGAAGATCCATTCGAACACCCCGATGCGCAGCGACGGTTCCGAAAAGTCGTGGACAACGACGAACTACGTGCCGCGCTCGACGCGCCGTGGGACAAGTGGATTGTCTTTCTGCACCCGGAACAACGCGGATTTGTTGAGCGGCATTTCAACGGTCCGGCGTATGTGTCTGGTAGCGCGGGGACCGGCAAAACCGTTGTCGCTCTGCACAGGGCGGCACAGCTCGCGAAAGCGAACCCAGAAGCTCGCATCTTTCTAACAACGTTTTCAAAGACGCTTGCGGCGCGGCTAGATCAACACCTCAGTCTCTTGATGGGTGAAGGCAGCTCGGCCCGAGAGCGAATCGACGTCAGCCACCTTCACAAGTTGGCATATGCTGAGTTTGCTCAGCGTTGGGGTAAACCCAAGTTTGCGAAACCTCGAACGATTCGCTCTTTCCTCAACGATGCTGTGGCCGTGGAGAATTCTGGTTTTTCGATCGCGTTTCTAGAGGCGGAGTGGAACGAAGTCATCGACTCGAATGGCATTCGGAGTTGGGACGAGTACAAGAACTTCGCACGCACCGGCCGCGGAACTCCGCTTGGTCGACGTCAAAGGAAGGAAGTCTGGGACATTGTCGAGCGGGTTAGAAACTCGTTGGAAGCGGATGGATTGACGACTTGGAACGCGATCAGCTTTCGGGTTGCCGATGCACTTGTTTTCGAAGGAGTCGAGCAGTTTGACCACGTAGTCGTGGATGAGTCGCAAGACTTCGGCCGCCCCGAGTTGGAGCTAATCAAGGCGCTTGCACCGACTCGAGAGGAGAACAACATTTTCCTCGCCGGCGACTCTGGCCAACGGATCTACAAGCGCGACT
>CAZKJJ010000262.1:0-3970 GCA_964553055.1 uncultured Acidimicrobiia bacterium | reverse complement strand
AGTATCCGCCCATGGAGATGCCGATCAGAGAGGCCCTGTCCAGTTTGAAGTGGTCGAGGACGGCCGTGACTGGCTTCTCCCAGTCGTGGTCGAAGGTCGACCCACCCAGTGTTCGTGCCCCGCCCTGGCCGGGTCCTTCGAAGGCGATGACGTCGTATCCGGCGGCGGCCATGCGCTCCCAGATTGCGTAGAACTCTTCGATGAGGGAGTCGAACCCGCCATGGAGCAGCACGGTTCCTCGTGTCGTGTCTTCGAAGGAGGAGAGCGAGTAGGCCGGAAGTGTCGACCCCTCATAGGGAACGTCGTGACGTGCCACCCCGGTGTCGGCGAACGCTCGATCGAAGAGGGCTCGGTATCTCTTGTAGGTGTGGATCTTGGCTTCGGAGAACTGCGGGGTGAAGAACTCGGCCAGCCTCAGGTAGGAGGTGGCTTGACGGAGCTTCCCCCTCTTTTCTGCCTCTGCGGACGTCCGGCTGAAGACCTCTACGCAGTCATCGAAGTCTCGGATCTCCCTTGCTGCCTCGTGGAGCCGTTGTCTTTCGGCGTAGCCCATGGCGTGGGCTCGATTGAGCTGGTAGTTGATGAACTTCTGTGAATGGAAGTCCTCGAATCCGACGGGGAGTTCGGTCAGGTGGAATTGTTTCCCGGACATCGTCCTGAGGCCCTCTGCGGAGGCGTCCACCTTAAGCGGCCCTATCCGCACGGAGGCATACCCCATCATCACAGCGAGCTGACAACGCCCTGAACTGGGCTTTGTTGGAGCGACTGGACTCGAACCCGCTTGCTGTTTCATTCATCGCGGTCGCCTCCAAGCAGACATCACCCGGTCAACCAATACTGTTGCCGGTCAAGCAAAGGAGAAGCACGTGGAATTCGACCTTCCCGCCATCCCCCACGCCGATCACAGCCTGCCGGGTGACCTCGAGTTGGGTGCCTTCTCAGTCTCCCTGAATGTGAGCGACCTCGAGAGATCGAGGACGTTCTACGAGGCACTCGGCTTCGTGGTGGTCGGTGGTGAGATGGAGCACAACTATCTCATCCTCAAGAATGGGGAGTCGACCATCGGCATATTCCACGGCAGGTTCGAGGGGAACATCCTCACGTTCAACCCCGGTTTGACCAACCGCATGGAACGATTAGACAGTTATCTCGATGTGCGGGAGATTCAGGAGCGGTTGCAGGCTGTCGGGATCGGGGTGGATATCCCCATTGATTCCGACGCCGGAGACGAGGGCCCGGCATCCGTGACGCTGACCGACCCGGACGGGAACACCATCCTGATCGATCAATTCTTCTGAGAGTGCGATGTACACCGCCGTCGCTGAGGGACCACCGACGTTGTACGACAACGGCGTCGAGACACCGGCTCTCACGTCGACAAGCGAGTCGACAGCTGCGGTGAAGCCGGCTCTGGTCGGATCGCCCTGATCGCAGGTGGCCTGGAGTGGTTGCGAGGTGGCTGTGATCGATCCGGAGAAGTGCGAAAGAACAATCCCCAAGGCCACACCGAACCGAGGGCTGACACCGAGGACCCTTCTTTGAATGGCGCCTCAGGCACCGACGCCGCTACCCAGCTTCTCCAACACTGAGTCGGCAGCGGCCCAACCCGATGCGATGCATTCATTGAGTCCCACCCCGTGGAAACCCGCGCCCGCCAATGCGATCCCGGGCGAGGCTTCGAGGGCTCGCTCAGCCCGGGCGATTCGGTTCAGATGACCCAACGTGTAGCGGTGAAGCCCTTGCCGATGGGTCCGAACCCAGGAGCGAACAGGTTCTGCGTCAACACCCATGATCGCCGAGATCTCTGCGCGTGCCGTCTCGGTGGGAGCATCCTCGACCATCCCAGCCGGGAAGAAGACCCGCAACAAAGTGAACCTGTCATCCGGAACCCTCCCCGCCCATTTGCGCGAGAGATACGACACCCCTCTGATGCGTGGGCCTTGATCCGAGGGCACCACGAACCCGGAGCCATACAGAGGAGGAAGCTGCTCGGTGCGGAAGGCCAATGTGACAGCCTGGTTGGTCACCTGGTCTATCTCGAAGATGGTGTCCGCGGCCTCTTTGGACACGGCGGACAGAATTCGGGCGGCCACCGGCGCCGGCACCGCGACCACGACAGCTGTCGCGGTGATCCGCGTGCTGTCGTTCAGATTCACCACATATCGCCCACCCATCGTCTCGAGCCCGACGACATCGCCACCGGTCCGGACCTCGACCTGGCCCATACCGGACATCAAAGCCGTGACTAGTTGGCCCATCCCCAGCCGGAAGCTCGAGAAGTGGCTCCTTTCGTTCGAGCCACGACCGCTGAGTCGTCGGGAGGCCAGGATGAGACTCCGGCACTCGGCCTCCATGTCGAGGAACCGGGGGAAGCTAGCTCGCAGGCTCATCGTCTCTGGATCGGCGGCGTGGATCCCGGCGACGAGTGGCTCTGCGATTCGGTCGAGCACCTCTCCGCCCAAACGACGGCGGACGAACGAGCCCAGGCTCTCGTCACCAATGTTGTGCGACCGGGGCAGGGCAAGGTCCCTCAGGGCCCGGATCTTGCCCCGCCAGGACAACAGAGACGACTTCAGAAACGGACCGAGACGTGACGGCACCATGAGCAGGAGGCCACCGGGAAGGGGATGCAGTCGCCCATCCCACCACACATGAGACCCCTGGCTCTCGGGATTGGAGGAGATGACCTCGTCCGCCAATCCGTGCTCCGTCGCCAACTGCAGGACAGATCCCTTCGCTGTGACGAAGCTGTCTGGACCGCCTTCGATGACGAAGCCATCGTCGATGGTGGTCTCGACGATGCCTCCCAGACGCTCCTGTTTCTCGAGCAGGATCACGTCCACACCAGCTCGCCCCAGCCGGTGGGCAGCGGCCATGCCTGCGATGCCACCTCCGACGACGACCACATCGGTCAACTCAAGCGACCCCCTCGACTACGTCTGCAAGAGCGGCAATCAATCCCGGGTGGTCGTTGAGGCACATGCAGCGGTGGAAGCCAACGCCAATGGCATCGGCATGGGCACGATGCTCGACGTCGTTGTCGTAGAGAGTCTCGACGTGGTCGGCGATAAACCCGATGGGGTCGACCACCACAGAGCGCACACCGGCCCCCGCCAGACGGTCCATCGCCTCCTCCACCGACGGCCCCAGCCAAGGCTCACGTGCGGCGGCAGAGACACTCTGAAAGGCGAGCTCCCACTCCATCAACCCCAGCTCGGCGGCAACGGCCCTCGCAGTCTCCTGCAGCTGTGCGGCGTAAGGATCTCCCTGGTCGATCATGCGCTGGGGAAGGCTGTGAGCAGCGAATATCACTTGCGAGCCCGGCGGGGCATTCTGCAGCTTCGCGCCGAGCATCTCGGCGAGCGCACCGACATACCGTGGACTCGAGTTCCAATCCGGGGCGAAACGGACCGAAGCCACCCTTCCCCCGAGCGCGTCAGCCACCGCCTCCTCGTAGGCATCGGCCGAGACCTCACACCGGTACGGGGCGAGACTGACCACTATGACATCGTCGACGCCTTCGGACGCGATTTCATCAGCGATCGCGGCAATCGTCGGGCGAGCATGGAGCATCCCGACGTGGACCTTGGCCTGGTGACCCCGCTCACCGAGCTCTTTCTCCAACAACACTGCCTGCCGACGGGTGGTCCCGGGAAGCGGGGAGCCGCCGCCGATCGTCTCATAGCGATTGACCACCTCCGGGATGACATGGTCCGGTGGTTTCCTCCCCAGCACGCTCTCGACGAAAGCCGGCACTTGATCGATGCTCTCCGGGCCGCCGAAGCCGGCCAGGAAGACCGTTGTCGGACCGGTCATCGCAACCACTCGCCCAGGTCGTTTGGCTCGATCCTCTGCCCGACGAAGAAGGGCCCGAACTCGGCGTAGCGAGCGCTCACCTCGTCGAAGCGCATCTCGTAGACCAGCTTCTTGAACTGCAGCGGATCGTCGGCGAACAAGGTGACACCCCACT
>CAZKJJ010000261.1:2662-3979 GCA_964553055.1 uncultured Acidimicrobiia bacterium | reverse complement strand
GCCCCTCAGGGAAGGCGCGAGTAGCCATTCTGCTCCGGTTGGCTCCCGCCGACGGATGCAGCAGACTTGACGCATGGCAACCGTGATCAACGCCTCGAGCCGTGACGGAGCGAGAGCCCTACATCGCCTCCGGGACGACATCGTGGCCTGGCTGGTGACTGTGTCCCAGGCGGGGGCCCCGCAGGCTTCGGTGGTGTGGTTCCTGTGGATGGAAGACGAGGTGGTGGTGTACAGCAGGCCAGGAAAGCCGAAGGTCCGCAACATCGAGCACCATCGGGCGGTCGGGCTGGTGCTGAACTCGGACGACCAAGGCAACGACATGGTCACGGTCGAGGGAACGGCACGTATCGACCTGGACTTCACTCCGGCGGACCGGCTCGGTCCCTATGTGGAGAAGTATCGACAGGCCATTTCAGGGCTTGGGATGACGCCCGAGTCCTTCGCGGCGGCGTACTCTGTGCCCATCCTCGTCACGCCCGAAAGGGCCCGATACTGGTAGGTCACCGCTCAGCGAGGTAGCGAGACAGCCTCTCGGACTCCCTCTTGCGCAACGCCCTGTGGATGCGGAGCTCCTCCAGGCGGCGCGGAAGAGCCTGGTCGCTCTGCGGGAAACTCCTGCCTTCGAGGAAGGTCTCGACTGCATGTGCCTTGTCCGGCTCGGACAGCGCGTAGAGGTAGTCGAGCACGTGGTAGAAGGACACGGGCGGGTACGTTGCGATCATCCGGTCCCAGCTCTCCGTGATCAGATTCCAAGCAGGGGGCCGCAGACGCCTGTTGTAGAGCAGCCGCGAAACGAAGTATGGGCCATCTTGGCTCCTGATCGTTCCGTCGAGGGTCATGGCGACGCTGCGAGAGGCCAGCTCTGAGCCAGGGAACTCGGCAAGGGCGAACAGCAACCGGTTCTTGTCCTGCGGCGTGTCTGCTTTCTCATATCGCCGCACCATTTCCTCGAAGGTGGCTTCGTCCCCGTGGGCGGCGGCGACGAAGGTAGAGGCGTAGGCGACGTCAGGGTCGATGGGTACCGCCCCCATGCGATCGAACGTGTCACGGCATGCCTCGATGACTGCAGGGTCGCCCGTCAGGCGCCCGAGTCCCATGAGGATCGCGCTGCGCAGCTTCCTGCGGAGGTCGTGCTCACCGGGGCTCGGCTCGAGTCCCAGACGCTCGAACGGGTCCCCAAGCAAATCCGCGACGTACCGCTCCAGATCCTCCTCGAGCTCGCGAGCCGAGCCGTAGCGTCGTTCCGGCTCCTTGCGCATCGCCTTGAGCGCGATCGTGTCGAGATCGCCGCGCAGCCGCCGCCGCAGCCGATCGGGG
>CAZKJJ010000261.1:0-2652 GCA_964553055.1 uncultured Acidimicrobiia bacterium | reverse complement strand
TCGAACGGAGCCCTGAGAAGACCGGCCACGTAGCGCTCCATGTCCTCTTGGCCTTGTGGCTCCAGGACGTGGAACAGATCCTCCACCGCAGCGATGATGACTTGCCAGATCGCGAGCTCGTCCGAGTCGCGGTAGGCCATGGCCAAGTCGAGGAAGGTGGGGCCATCGAGCTCTCCCGCGATGACGAGAGCCCTGGCATCGTCGATCAGCGAGAACTGCTCGAGCTCGGACAGGAGATCGAGAGAACCGGCGATCCTCCCGAGCATGTCAGGCGGGTAGGAGGCTCGGAAGAAGCCGTGACCGCCAGCGTTGACGATCACGAAGTCCGCCCCGATCGGGGCAACAACCTCGGGTTCGGAGAGCAGGAGGCGACTCTCCTCGAGGATGTCCCCTCGGGACGACTTGAGGACGAGCGGAACCTGCCACGACTGCTCGAAGTCGCCTCCCGCGTACGTGAAGCGACGCTGGGTCGCCTCCCAGCCTCTCGCGCCTGCGCGCACCTCGACGAGCGGGAAGCCCTCCTGGTAGATCCACGTGTTCATCACCTCACGCACGGGAATGTCCGTGACGTGCTCCAAGGCAGTCCACAAGTCCTCGGTCTCGGTGTTGCCGTACTGGTGCTCGGCGAGGTAGTGGCGGATCCCGTCCCGGAATGTGTCCTCACCGAGGAATTGCTCGATCATCCGCAGCACGGCAGCTCCCTTGCCGTAGGTCAGAGCGTCGAACATCCCGTCGGCGTCCGAGGGCGACATCACCTCGTACTCGACGGGACGGGTCGCTTGGAGGGCGTCGATCTCCATGCCGTCGTAGCGCTCCGCGGAGCGCAGCAGGCTCTGCTTCGACGCAAAGGAGAGCCAGCGGTTCCAGTCCGGCCGGTAGGTGTCAACGGCTTTCATCTCCATGAACGAGGCGAAAGCCTCGTTGAGCCAGATGCCGTTCCACCACCGCATGGTCACCAGGTCGCCGAACCACATGTGAGCCAACTCGTGGGCGATGATGTCGGCGATCCTCTGCATCTCGTACTGGCCGACTCGGCTCGGATCCACCAGCACCGCTGACTCGCGATACGTGATCGCGCCCAGGTTCTCCATGGCGCCGTGGGCGAAGTCAGGAATGGCGATGAAGTCGACCTTGTCACCCGGGTAGGGGATTCCGTAGTAGTCCGCCAGATAGCGGAGAGAGAATGCTCCGACCTCGAGGGCGTAGCCCGTCAGATGCTCCTGGCCGATCGGAAACACGACACGCAACGGAACTCCGTCGACGTCCAGCGTGTCTGTAGCGGCGAACGGCCCGACAACGAAGGCAACCAGGTACGTGGACATGGGCATCGTGTCCCCGAAGCGCACGGCCACCTTGCCGTCCCCGGCGGCCTCCCTGCCGATCTCCGGGCCGTTCGAGACGGCCATCAGACCATCGCGAACCACCAGTGTCACCGAGAAGACGGCTTTGAGGTCGGGCTCGTCCCAGCATGGGAACGCCCGCCTGGCGTCGCTCGCTTCGAACTGGGTGGTCGCGATGGTCCGGGTGGCACCCTCCGTGTCCACGAACGTGCTGCGGTAGAAGCCCCGAAGCTTGTCGTTGAGGATGCCGCGGAACTCCAGATGCAGCACCGCAGGACCAGCGGGCACGGGCTCCTCGAGGACCAGCGTGGCCCGCTCGAGCTCCTCGTCGTAGGTGGCAGCGGCGGAGACCGTCTTCCCGTCGACCGTCAGATGCGCTTCGTCGATCTGGAGCTCAGCCGCGTTGAGAACCACCTCCTCGACCGGCTCCATGATGGTCACCCTCACCGTGGCGGCTCCTCGAAAGCTGGCGCCATCGAGATCCGGTTCGAGCGTGAGCTCGTACCGTTCCGGTACCGCAGTCCGAGGCAGCCGATAAGGATTGGAGGACAACCGGCGAGAGGTTAGCTGTCGAGGGCCGCACTCTCGCCTCCCGCACCGACCCCGCGGGCCTGGGCCGCCCCTCCAGACGAGGGAGCGGCGGATGACCGCCACTCGGTGTGGAAACGCCTTCCACGGGGAGCATCGACACGCTCGTACGTATGGGCGCCGAAGTAGTCGCGCTGAGCCTGGATCAAGTTGGCGGGAAGCCGTTCCGTCCGGTAGGAGTCGAAGAAGGAGAGCGCCGCTGCATAGGCAGGCACAGGGATCCCCGCCGCGGCAGCAGTCGACACCACCTCACGCCAGCCGCGCTGGGCCGAGGCCAGCTGCTCGGCGAAGAAAGGGTCGACCAGGAGGCTGTCGAGGTCGGGGCTCCTCCGGTAGGCGCTCGCGATGTCCTCCAGGAAGACGGCCCTGATGATGGCGCCTGCCCTCCATAGCAGCGCTGCTCGTCCTAGGTCGAGCTCCCACCCGAAGGTCTCGGAGGCTGCACGCAGCACCATGAAGCCCTGGGCGTACGAGGTGATCTTCGACGCGTAGAGCGCGTCTTGGATCGAGCCGATGAATGGGCCCCGATCGGCATCGATCCTGCGCTGGGGTCCGCCCAGGACGCCGGCCGCCACCGACCGCTGCTCCTTGAGCGAGGAGACGTTGCGCGCGAACACCGCTTCGGCCACGAGGTTCGGTGCCATGCCGAGGTCGAGGGCCGCTTCGACCGTCCACCGGCCTGTTCCCTTCTGATCGGCGGCGTCGAGAATCTTGTCCACCAAGG